>CAZVNB010000031.1:0-34832 GCA_964628355.1 uncultured Planctomycetia bacterium
TCGAACCTCAAAACTATTTTAGAAAGGTTCAGTGGGATATCTGACTGGTGCTTTTTAGTCCAAAACTCGAACCTGGACAACCCTTTGGAATTACAATGGTTAGGGCAAAAAATTTCCTAACCGAAAAACTCCCCGAGCAGATATCCCAGGGAACCCTAATCTGCTCAAAAAGCACTGTCAAATTTCAAAAAGCGCTCAAAAACACCACCCGGCTTGCCAGAACGGGTCACTTCGCTCACGCCGAAGAGATGGCCGCGCTTTGGGTTGATTCTCCAGAACTGCTACGTCGGGCGATACGGTCGTTTTCTCGTAGGACGCGGCCGGTTAACAGCGAAACACGGCTATTAACTTTTCCAAGAAACTGAGTAAATTATTAGATTCCTTATTCCTTCTTTAGCATACGCTCCAAAAAAAGAGTTTGCTCGTCTAATATTCGTTGAAGCCGCACCTTCTCATCGTTTGTTCGGGCAGCTTTCAGGCGCCCCCTCAACCCTTCTACTTGCTTTTTCTTCGATTCTAGTTTTAATTCCTCTGATTTCTCATGAAATCGCTGAATCTTCCCCGTTTTGTATGATAGTGAATTTATATATTTAAAGACAAACCTTAATATAACTACAGTGAGTAAAACACCAATAACTATCAGGCCCAGAATCTTCATTTTGTTTCTCTCCTCACCTCAGAGACGTTAATGAGTTCATTTACTTTCATTCATCGTATCCGAATGATTGATTTCGACATCCAAACGATCGGGAAACAACTTCGTCAAAAGGTGCCGATCCCCATTGGGAGAAATATTCATCAAATCCCATATTTCCCAAAGGTTTGGCTTGCGATTACTAAAGAAGTTTGATAACAATCCCAAGCTGAAATTCTGCCAACCGAAGCGCGAATAAATTACTAATACGAAATTTGGAGGATACGCTTTGCATAGCTTGGTCTTCTCAATATGTTCAAAGAAGAGGCGCTCGGGGTCAGCGCAACAGTTAGGAATCAAATCCTTAGGACACTCAACGATTTCGCATTGTACTTCGCGCCAGATTAAATACTTATCGTTCTCAATTGTATCAAACGCAGTCGCACGAAAATCGGGCGTCTCTTCTTTAGGATCAGCGGATTTAACAAACCAAGGTCGGCTGGTTAACTTTGTCATGCCAATACAAGTCATACCTGCTACCCACTTCTCACGATCAAGTTTAAATCGGCCTTGATTTAAAACGGCTTCAGCGCCTTCCCTGCAAACCAGATCTCGAAAATCGCGGACAAGTTTTTTTGGATTTTCGTAGCCATCAAGTTTGAATAGGGTTGTTTCAAGCATATTTATTTTCGAGGCATCAAAAAAATAATCTAGTTCCTCCAGATATCTGACTGGTACTTTTTAGCCCAAACTCGAACCTAGATAACCATTTAGAACTACGATAGTTAGGACAAAATATTCCCTAACCGAAAAAAACTCCCAAGGCAGGACTCGAACCTGCGACATGCTCGTTAACAGCGAGCCGCTCTACCAACTGAGCTACTTGGGAATAAACTTGCTGAGAAAAACAAAGAGGACACAAAATCGTGTCCTCTTTTTTGGCGCAAAACCTTTTAGGGTTTGCGCCTAAGTATTATTTCGGTCCGAGAGCGAAAGATAAAAATTCATAAAGGAGGCGGTCACCACCACTCCCAAAAAGGCGTTCACCAAACTGCTCAAAAACGCAAAAACCGTCTGTGAAATCATTTCCTGCTTGACCACGTAACTCAAGCCCGCAAGCGCCGCGCCAAGCACCAGACCGATCACGAACCCTATCAAAATCAACAACACCGACATTCCCAAAAGAGGAAGAATATTTTTTTTAACCAGCCTCATGCTCAGCTTGATGGACTGGTTCACCGTCTTTTCATCAACCACGGTTGCGTACGGCGAAAGAAATAACATCACCACAAAATAAATTCCCAAAGCTCCAAACAAAATCGCCAGCGGCACGCCCAATACGGCGAGATTATCCTTAAAAAAAGCGACGGACAACGCCGCCAGCAGCACGAATACGCCGATGATTAGCGAAATCAAGAGACCCAGAACCAGCAAACGGAGATAATACTTGCGACCGCTGGAGGCGAAATTTGAAAGTGTGGCCACTCCAGTCTTGATCTTATCATGGATGTAACCCATCGAACCGGCTTGCAAGAAAATAGTCAAAAAGATAAAGATCACTCCGAGAACGAGCAATAACGGTGAAGGAGAGCCGGCATCCGGCGTTTTGGGAGCCAAAGTCAAGTTGACCATATTAAAAATAAATCCGAACACGAAAAGCACCAGCACCAAGGATAAACTCTTTTTTGCGATGCCGAAACCTTTTTGTATCGCTTGCCCTATTCCCATAAAATTTTATCTCCTTTTATAACACGGGTTTAGAGTAACAAACGTCAAAGACTGCTGTCAAGCCAATTGAGCAAAACGTTATTCAATTGATCTCCTGCCTTTGCCGGAACGCCCTGGACAAACTGGCCCGGTCGACAAATTCGAGCGCGCTTCCTACCGGCACTCCATGCGCAATCCGGGTCACCTTGATTTTGAGTGTTTTAAAAAGCTTAGTTAGGTAAATCGCGGTAGCATCCCCTTCGGTATCGGAAGTGGTGGCCAACACCACTTCGCGGATTTGACTGGATTTTAGCCTTTCCAAAAGCTCCTTGATACGCAAATCCTTGGGACCCACGCCTTCCAGCGGTGACAAGGCACCCATAAGCACGTGATAAATCCCGGAAAAATCCCCTGATTTTTCAATCGCGATCACGTCCTTTGGATCCTGCACCACACAGATCAGCGAATGATCGCGCGTAGGATCTTCGCAGATGTGGCAAATATTACGCTCACTTAAATTGAAGCACTGCTGGCAAGCGTGGATGCTTTCGTTGACCTTGAGCATCAACTTGGCCAACAGCGTTACATTTTCCCGCGGCGCCGACAAAATGTAAAAGCAGAAACGTTCGGCCGTACGCTTACCCACGCCGGGCAGCCTGGCAAATTCTTCGATCAAATTGACCATCGATTCGGGGTATGGCATCGTCGAGGCGTTACTGGATGATTTGTCCGCCGAACAGATTCATCGCGGATTTGATAGTGGGATTTTCGTCGGTCGAATTTTTTGAGCCTGAAATTTCACGGATCACCTCCAGCGACAAACGCGCGTCTTGTTCAAGAATTTTTGAAAGATGCTTTTCGATCAAACGCTTGTTTTCCTGCACCTCCAGAGACTCTTTAAAAAAATTCAGCCTGGTTGGGAAAGCCACCGTCGCCACTCCGTCTTTAAACCCCCAAGGCTCGCCCTCCGCCAGATACGAAGCGATGGAAATTTTTTCGCTTTTTACGGACTGAATCAGCGCCTGCCACACGGCGTCCAGCGACACGGACCGGACTTCTTTAGGTGTTTCTGGCTCGATTTCGCCGGCGGGCAACTCTTCGATTTCAGCAGCATCCTTTTCCTCATCTTCTTTTTTCGACTTCACAAAAACTGGGGTTTTTAAAAACATGCGTGTTTTTTCGGCGTCGGAGGCGGTTATTTCACGAAGGGGAGTTTTTTTTTCCTCGCTCTTCAATTTTTCCAGAATCTCGGCGATACTTTCCATCGGCACGCGGCAAGCCAACTTGATCAGCATGATCTCCAGCGGAATGCGTTTGCTTTCAAAGCGGCGCAAGAGTTGCAGTGTGTGTGTAATCACGCTGAAAAAATAAAACAGCTCCTCGCGCGTAAAAACGTCCTTCTGTTTTAAAAGCGCTTGTTTGTACGACTCCGTCGCTTCCACGAGATCCAAAAGATCCACTGATACATTCAAAAATAAAAGATGCCGTGTGTGTTCGAGCATTTTTTCCAAAAAAAGCCCCGGGTCCTTGCCTTCTTTCAGAACACCGTCTAAAAAAATCACCGCCCGGGCGGCGTCTTTTTTTTGTAACGCTTCGACAATCCCGGTCAATCGCTCTTCTTCCAGCACGCCAAGCGACTGAATCACATCGGATTTTGAAATCTTGTTTTCCGACGAGGCCGCCATCTGGTCTAAAATGGTTTGGCTGTCTCTCAAGCTGCCGTCCGAGGCTTTCGCGATCACGTAAAGAGCTTCTTCTTCGGCTTCGATTTTTTCTTTTTTGCAAATTTCTCGCAGCACATCCACGATCCGTTCGGTGACAATCCGGCGAAAATCAAAGCGTTGGCAGCGCGAGAGAATCGTGGCCGGCACTTTTTGGGCGGCTGTGGTGGCAAAAATGAATTTCACGTACGCGGGCGGCTCTTCGAGGGTCTTTAAAAGCGCGTTGAAGCCGTCGGTTGTAATCTGATGCACTTCATCGATGATATAAATTTTGTATTTCCCGGAAGAGGGAGAAAAACGAACGCTTTCGCGAAGCGCGCGGATCTCATCGATGCCGCGGTTGGAAGCCCCGTCGATCTCCAGCACATCGAGTGAGCGCCCGGCTTCGATTTCAAGGCACGACGCGCATTGGCTGCAAGGCGTCACGGTGGGACCCGAAACACAGTTCAAAGCTTTGGCAAAAATACGCGCCATGGACGTTTTGCCGACGCCGCGTGGCCCCGTAAAAAGATAAGCGTGTCCAATCCGCTTGAGCGTGATCGCGTTCTTCAGCGTCGTCGCAACCGGCGCCTGGCCAATGACGTCGTCGAATGTTTTTGGCCGATATTTTCTGGCTAGGACAAGATAAGGTTTGGTTTCCATCTACCACATAATCTATTGGATCAAAGCCAATTTCGCAAGGACTATCCATCGGCCGACGTCCGCCACGCAACCCATTTTAGCTCCTTGTAATCAAGATAATCCCGACCCCGATAAGCAGCGCGCCTGCGAACTTCATTCGGCTGAATTTTTCCCCAAGAAATATCCGAGACAAAATAAAAATAAAAACGTAATAAACGCTGCCGAGCGGATAGATAAAACTCAACTGGCCTTTAGAAATCGCCAGCAGCCATGTCAAAAGCGCCAGCGCCATCAGCGCAAAACCAAACCAAAGCCAAGGCACCGTAAAGACTTTTTTAAAAAAATTAAAGTAGGTCTGAGAGCCGCTCAAATGAGTCGGTCCGCAAAGATTCGAAGCCTTTTTAAATAGAATTTGTCCCGAGGAGTTCAACAACGACGCGAGTAAAACCAAGAAAATAATTTTCGTCATGCAATGGCCGGCTTTCGAAGCGTAGACTGCGAACCCTTCGAGACAAAATACACTCCCCCCATGATCAAAAGGACGCCCAGCCATCTCAAAATGCTCATTTTTTCGCTCAGGAAAATCAAAGCCAACAGCGGCAAGATAAGGTAATTCAAACTCGTCAGAGGCACCGCCATGCTTACCTCCAGCTGTGACAAAATGACCATCCAAATGAAAAAATTAAATACATAAATCACTATTCCTGTCCAAACCCAAAGCGACGAAACGTTCTGAAACAAAAATCCAAGAATTCCCCCGAGGTTGGAAAAATCCGCTTGCGCCATCAACAGTCCCTTTTTCATCAATACCTGCGCGCTGCTGTCCAGAATGTCGCTCAGTAAGATAAAAATAAAAATCTTGAGGGACAGTTTATTTTGCATGGGTTTTCATTCCTTGCATTCATCATATCCCGAACTCTCATAAAGTAAAGGTGATATTGATTTATTTTCTTACGTAAAAAATATGATTTCCGATAGTGGCGACAATGCGATAGGCATTTGCCCAGTAGGGGTGGATGAAATTTGTGTGGTAGTCGGTCGCGCCGCCAGTCAATCCGCTTTGTTCGGATTCTCTCCAGGCCATGAGCGCAAGAAAATAATAATGACGGTGCTTTTCCAAAAACTGTCTGGCTCGATCACCGTCATTCCAACAGGAAAATTGTTTCGGCATGAGGCAGACCGTATGAAAATCCTTGAGAAAAAGTTTTGCGCGATTTCGAATTACTTCTCCCACGGCAACCATGCCCTGGGGACCTTCACCTACCGCTTCCAAAATTATAGTCTGCAATACCACTTCATCGTCATGATTATAAAACTCTTTATATAGTGGATAAAAAAATGGAGGGTTTTTTTTTGAAAATAAAGATTCTTCGTGAAGGCTCTCATAGATATATTTGAAGACAGGAATGGGATCGATGGCGCCGGCGTGACTTGGTGAAATAGTGAAAGTGAAAGCGTAGCAAAAAGAAAAAATCAAAGCGTCCCTAAACTTCCGTTGTATGCTCCAGTGGGCCAATTGCGCCTCCCCTCGAGCAAAGCTTACATTCGAAAAATCGCAAATTCAATAGACAGCCTAATCAAATAAAATTTATCAGGCGAAAAGTTAGCGAGGGCTGGCTACCCCACAAGCCGCCCATTGACTACCTTAACAATGTTTACAACGACCCTTCCAAGCCCCCGATCTACAAGGACGCGGAAAGATTCGATTTGGTTAGAAAGCTCTGGCATATACTTCTCGAAAAGAAATACTCCATCGAAAAGATGAAGCAGGTTGCGGACGATCTGGGTTTACGTAACCCGAACGGCAAGAAACTTGTAAAAAGCAAAATCCACTGCATTTTAAAGAACCCGTTTTACTATGGAGATATTCTCTGGAATGACGAGCTTCATCATGGAAAGCATGAACCGATGATCTCAAAGGTTGAATTTGAAGCCGCCCAAAAAATTCTTTCAAGCCGCTACAAAGCCCGCTCCCATTACAAACTTTTTGCCTTTACGGGTTTGCTCCGTTGCGGTGAATGCGGGGCTGGAATAACGGCGGAATCAAAATCAAAGACGCAGAAAAATGGCAACGTCCACCATTACACCTATTATCGCTGTTCAAAAGGCGTAACGCCTCTTTGCACTCAAAAAACGATCAGAGAAGAAAAACTGGAAGCCCAAATCATGGAAATTTTTGGAAACATCACGATCCCGGCTGAATTTCACGAATGGGCTATCAAGAACCTGAAAGAAGAACAAGCCAAAGAAGTTGAAGACCGGGAAAAAATATCTCAAGCTCAGCGCAACGCTTTCGATTCTTGCCGAAGACATCTCGATAATCTGCTCAATATGCGGCTAAACAATGAAATTAACGCCGAAGAATTTAAACAGAGGAAGGCGGAGCTTGCCATCGAAAAAGAACGCTTTGAGGAACTTATCGAAGACGCAAATCACCGCGCAGACACTTGGCTAGATCGGGCGGAAAAAGTCCTTGAGTTTGCGGAAACAGCGAAAAAGAGATTTGAAACTGGCGACTTGGAGGCCAAAAGAGACATACTTTCCAGCTTAGGCTCAAGCCTGATACTCAAGAATAGAACCCTTTCGCTCCGACTGAATCCCCCTCTTGAGTTGGTAAAGAGCGTCGCGCCAGAGGTGCAGGACCTACACGAAAACTTAGAACCTATCCAAGTGCCTGCTACACAAGGGACTTACGATGTTATTTACTCCCAAAACGAAAATTGGGGTGGGCGACGGGATTTGAACCCGCGGCCTTCTGAGCCACAGTCAGACGCTCTAACCAAGCTGAGCTACGCCCACCAAAAAGCACTGCTTCGAAAACAGGGGAATTATAATACCCTATCGGAACAATTCTTTCACTTTCTTCAGCGCTCCCTCCCAATCCTCTTTGGAGGAATCCAGACCGTGATCCCCGATTTTTTTTAGCGTATTTTCCAGAAGGTTGCCCACGTTGCCAACCACGGTTTTTTTAAGAGAGCGCTCGATGCTTCGACGAATGACGTCACTTCTTTTAAGGTTGGGATCAGCAAGGTTCCATTGCACCACGATTTGGAATTTGAGGCGCCCCGCCACGTCTTTTAAAAACGAAAGGATTTCCTCCGCTTTCAAGCCAAAAAGCTGCTCTCCTTCTTCATAGGATTGAAAATAAAGTCCTTTCAATTCAAAATCCGCATTCACGGTGAGGTCCTTTCGATCGACACGAATCGAGGATCGACAGGTCAGGTCTCCATCTTGGATCTGCGCATGAGTGACCTGTGCCAGGTAAGGTTCAAAGTAGGGTAAACGCAAATCACTCGCCGTCAGCATCGCATCCGTGTCGTCATTGGAAAAAACCGTCCAGCCGGACATTTTAAGTTCTGAAGACTTTTGATCACGGCCCTGTGGCAACTGCGCGTCGATACGATAAAAAGTTTTTTCCTGCTTTGGCGGCAGATTCACATCTTTCACAAACGCTTGGATGCGATCCAAAGAAATGACAAATCCTTCGGAGCGCACATCGTAATCGATGAACTGAAACTTTCCGTTCGAGAGACGAAACTGGCGGATGATAAGCGGCAAGGGGGCAGATGACGACGCAGCGCCCGCCGCCTGCGAGGTTGAATCACCAACCACCGGCTTGGCAAGCATCGCATCTGACAAGGCATGATAAAGTTTGCCGCCACGTTTGCGAACCACGATCGTCGCATCTTCCACGTCCACCCGGTCCACCACCAGGTCTTTTTGTGTAAGACTTAAAGGAGAAACCTCCAGGTGGATTTTGTCCACCACAAAACACATTTCACCGTTGAACGGTTCACGGTTATTGCGGATTTCGACACCGGTCAACTCAAAATTCCAGGGAAAACTGAACTCGATGTTCTGAATTTTCACCGTTTTGTCGATTGAGCGCTCGATGGACTTGCGTAAAATATCAGGCGCCTTGCGGGAGAAGTAGTTAATCCCGCCGGCGGTTATAACGGCCAAAATTAGGAATACCAGAATGATTGTTTTCAAGCCGAATTTAAAAGTTTGGTGTCCCCGGCGTGATTCGAACACGCGGCCCACAGATTAGAAATCTGTTGCTCTATCCAACTGAGCTACGGGGACGAAATTTTCGGGGCGAGAGGATTTGAACCTCCGACCTCCTGCTCCCAAAGCAGGCGCTCTAGCCAAGCTAAGCTACGCCCCGTTTCGGGTCATTCTAACATGGCCGCTGGAGAAATAGAATAAAACTGACGGAGAAATTACTTCGATTTACGGGAAACGGCTTTTTGGGCGGCCTGCGTAATGTGTTTAGACGTCAAACCATACTTTTCAAAAAGCTCGTTGGGTTGGCCGGACTCGGCGTAGGTATCATTTATTCCGACGAATTCCACCGGGACTGGGTGGTTTTTCGAGACAAATTGAGAAACGACACTTCCAAGCCCGCCCCAGATCAAATGTTCTTCGGCAACGACAAAAGCGCCTGTTTTTTTGGCTTCGGCAGAAAGAAGTTCGCTGTCCAGCGGTTTTAACGTATGGATATCCACCACCGACGCGTCAATGCCTTTGGACACCAACATCTGGGCGGCTTCTAACGCCTCAAAAACCAACAGACCCGTCGCAACCAGGGTCACGTCTTTGCCTTCGCGCAATCGAATGCCTTTTCCTATCTTAAACTCGGTTTTATCGTTATAAAGTATCGGGGCTTTGGAGCGGCCCGTTCGGATGTACACGGGACCTTTGTGCGCAGCGGCCTGCTTGATCAAAGACTTGGCTTGAAATTCATCCGAGGGTACCATGACAACAAAATTAGGAAGTGTTCCGGCCAACGCGAAGTCCTCCACCGACTGCTGGGACGCGCCATCCTCCCCAACACTGATGCCTCCATGCGACGTCACGACCTTCACATTGAGATTGGGGAATGCCACGCCAACGCGCAGCTGCTCATAGCCCTTGCACATGAGAAAACAGGCAAATGAACTGATGAACGGAATTTTTCCGCAAGAAGC
Organism: uncultured Planctomycetia bacterium; assembly: GCA_964628355.1. Lineage (GTDB taxonomy): Bacteria > Omnitrophota > Gorgyraeia > 2-02-FULL-51-18 > 2-02-FULL-51-18 > CAZVNB01. The sequence continues at coordinate 9,654 of CAZVNB010000031.1, forward strand.
AAGGCCTGAAGCGATTCCGACCAAATTCATTTCTTGAATGCCAATATCGATAAAACGTTCCGGGTACGCTTTGCCGAACATCTCCGTGCGCGTTGACTTCGACAGATCGGCATCCAGGACGATCACATCCGGATTTTCTTCGCCCAAATCCATCAGCGCCTTGCCATACGCATCGCGTGTGGCCGCACCCAATTTTCGCTCGATCATTTGATCATTCCTAAAATCCTTTGAATCTCAGTCTCGGTCTCGCCAAGCTCTTTGAGCGCGCGAGCGGTTTCTTCTTTGGTGTTCGCTACGCCGTGGAAATGATTGTTATTCTCCATGAACGACACCCCTTTTCCCTTAATGGTGTTGGCAATCACGATACGTGGAGCCTTCTGAGCTTGCGCTGCCCATTCGATGGCATCGAAAATTTCTTTATGATTATGTCCATTAATCTCCCTGGTTTCCCAACCAAAAGCGCGCCATTTATCTCCAACGGGTTCCATGTCGAGGATGTCTTTGGTGGCGCCGCTGAGTTGGAATTTATTAAAATCCAAAATCGTAATAAGATTCGACAATTTGTGATAAGACGCAAATGCGGCCGCTTCCCAAATCTGACCCTCGTTCAGCTCTCCATCACTGATAATGACGTAAGTCTTAAAATCTTTGTTGTCAAAATGCGCAGCCAATGCGCAGCCAATGCCGATGGAAAGTCCCTGACCCAAAGAACCGGTGGAGGCTTCGATTCCGGCCAGGCGGCGCATATCCGGATGGCCTTGAAGCGGACTGCCCATCTGCCTTAACGTTAAAAGTAGGCTGGGATCAAAATAGCCGGAGCGCGCCAACGCCGAATAAAGTGCGGGACAACCGTGACCTTTTGAGAAAATCAAGCGATCACGATCCGGCCATTTGGGATTTTTGGCATCATGCCGCAGAAAATGGAAATAGAGAAGTGTCAGGATGTCCGCGCAAGACAGCGAGCCGCCTGGGTGGCCGGAGCCGGCGATACCCAGCATTTTTATAATATCGCGACGGATCGTTAAAGCGGTCTTGGAAAAAACGTCCCAATCGATTTTTTTGCTCACTGCGTTTGAAACCTGTGCTGAATTCATGTGGGTTTTTGAAAGTCTACACGGTCGGACAAATGGCGTCAATCATTTATCTTAAAGAACCTCGGCAACCCCTGTCCTAAATTTAAGAAAATTTTCTAAAGAATTGCACAATAAATACGGATTTTTTTTCTTCTCGTCTCCCATTGTAGACATGGGTTTGTCCGAGTAATTGTGTCCTGGGCAAAGCACGGTGGTATCGTCCAATTTCTTCAGCGTGTGGGTCAGCGAATGATACAATTCTTTCGGATTGCCACCCGGCAAATCAGTGCGGCCGCAGGCGTTGATGAACAGCGTATCGCCGGAAATTAGGTGGTTGCGCACATGAAAACACTGGGAACCGGGCGTATGGCCAGGCGTGTGTATCATCTCGATCTCGACATTCCCCGCTTTGACTTTGTCGCCTGGGTTGACAGCCTTCACCATGTCCGCGCTGACAGCCAAATATGGCACGTCTTTTTTGTTCACATACACTGGCACGTTCAAAGACTGCAAAAGTTCTTCAATGCCATTAGTGTGGTCAAAATGATAATGACTGACAAGGGCGCCGATTATTTTCAGATCTTCCTGCTTTGCCGCGCGCAAAATGGTGTCCACTTGCCATGCCGGGTCCACCACAAACACCTCGCGCGTGTCCTTGGAGCCCACAAGATACACAAAATTCTCCATGGGCCCAATTTCCATTTGTTTCAAATATAAATCTGATTTTGCATTCATAATCAACTAATCGGCCGGATCCAGTTTCACCAACTTCATTTTTAATTTTTTTGCCGTCTCAAATATGCGCACATCCCGGTAAAACTCGCCGTAACAAATACGTCGGATGCCGGCGTTGGCGATCATTTTAAAACAAGGCCAGCAAGGACTGGCTGTGGTGTATATCGTGCTTTCGTCGATGCAAACTCCGTTTTTCGCGGCCTGTAAAATCGCGTTCGCCTCCGCGTGAATGGTCGCCACGCAATGACCGCCCTCCATCATGTGCCCTGTTTCATCGCAGTGCTCGAGTTTCCGGATTGAGCCATTGTAACCGGTGGAGAGAATGGTTTTGTCTCTCACGATGACCGCCCCCACAAATTTGCGGTCGCAGGTCGAACGACTGGCCGCCACTTTCGCAATATTCATGAAATACTCGTCCCAGTCGACGCGATCAATTTTTTGTTTTTTATTTTTTGTTTTCAACCCGCCACCTTTTTTACGATAAATAATTCTAGCACAAAAACAAAACCCCCGCCGCTTTTTGAGCAACGGGGGTTTTGTTTTAACTCAGGTTGTTTTTTAGACTTTCCTGACGTTAGCGGCTTGCTCGCCCTTGGGGCCCTGGGTAATGTCGAACTCCACCTGGTCGCCTTCGGCCAAAGACTTGAAACCTTCGCCCTGCAGTGCAGAGTAATGAACGAATACGTCCTTACGTCCGCCCTCGGGGGTTACAAATCCATAGCCTTTTTGGTCGCTAAACCACTTCACGGTGCCTTTGGTCATATTTACTATCCTATTGATTTACTTATGGTTAAACAATGTTTTTTGGCTTCAAAAAAATAAAAGACCGCGAATATAAGTAAAATTCGTGGTCTTTTGAAAAACTATCTTCTGAAAGCTTCAAAAACAACCTTTACTTTACTGCACAGGAATTGTACCGCACGAAACGCTCTGTGTCAAGAAAGAGTGCACGTTTGATAAACCTCCCATTTTAGCGCCCGACGCACCGCCTGGTGCCAGCGGGAGTAAAGCTTCTGTCGGTCGGCAAACTTCGCAGAGGGGCGAAACACTCTTTGGACGCGTCTTAAACGATTAAACTCCGCGCGGTCCTTCCAAAAACCGATCGCGAGGCCGGCAAGTCCGGCAGCTCCCAACGCCGTGGTTTCGAGTATTTTAGGGCGCTCGACCGGAATGCCTAGAATATCCGCCTGAAATTGCATCAAAAAATCGTTGGCACTGGCACCTCCGTCCACGCGAAGCAATTTAAATTTTTGCTCGGTGTCCTTTTTCATTATCTCCAGGATGTCGCGTGTCTGGTACGCAATCGCTTCCAGAGCCGCGCGAGCGAAATGCGAGCGTGTGGTGCCACGGGTAATGCCGACAAATGTCCCTCGCGCGCCCGGATCCCAGTAAGGCGCGCCCAGACCCACCAACGCCGGCACAAAATAAACACCCTCGTTGGTTAAAATCCGCCGGGCAAGTGTTGCGCTTTCTTTGGCATCGGAAATAATTTTAAGGCCGTCGCGCAGCCATTGGATCGCGGCACCTCCAATGAACACGCTGCCTTCGATGGCATATTCCGTATTTTTTAAATCTCCCAAAGACCAGGCAACGGTTGTCAGTAAATTTTTAGAAAAGCGCGGGAAACGTCCGGTGTTTTCCAGCATGAAAAGACCTGTCCCATACGTATTTTTGATGACACCGCGCTCGAAACAGCCTTGCGCAAAAGAGGCCGCTTGTTGGTCGCCCACAATGGCGGTAATAGGAATCTGTCTACCAAAAAGTTTTTTGTCCGTCAGGCAGATGTGAGCGCTGGAAGCGACGACTGTTGGTAAAATTTTTTTGGGGATATTGAAAAGTCTACATAGACTTTCGTCCCAAGAAAGTGTCTTTAGATTAAACAACATCGTGCGCGAAGCGTTGGAGCTGTCCGTCACGTGGAACGCGCCCCCTGATAATTTCCAAACGATCCAGCTGTCAATGGTTCCGGCAAGAATCTGGCCTTTTTCCGCTTTTTTTCTGGCGCCCGGCACGTGGTCTAAAAGCCACTGAATTTTACTGGCGCTGAAGTAAGCATCGAGAAAGAGTCCTGTTTTTTGGTGGATCAACGGCCCCAACCCCTTTTTTTTCATGGCCTCGCAAACCGGCGCCGTGCGCCGACATTGCCACACGATCGCAGGGTGCAGGGGGCAGCCTGTTTTTTTATCCCACAGAAGAACTGTTTCACGTTGATTGGTGAGGCCAATGGCGCCTACGCGGTTTACAGAAACATTCCGGAAAGTTTTGGCAAGAATCAGACGGGTGCTTTGCCAAATTTTTTCGGCGTCATGCTCCACCCAACCGGGTTTGGGGAAAATCTGCGGAAACTCCTTGTACCGGGACGAAAGAATGTTTTGCTTAGAGTCGAACGCCATCGCGCGGTTTCCGGTAGTTCCGAGATCAAGCGCTACAATGACAGGATTCACCCGCGCGGAAGTCAATAGTCAATTCCCTTTTGCGCCTGAATTCCTTTTTGGTAGGGGTGCTTGATCTCTTTCATCTCGGTGACTAGATCGGAACGGGCAATGATTTGCTTTCTCACCGTGGGGTTTTGAATGCGTCCGGTCAATATTAAATGAGTTTTACCGGGTTTTTTCTTTAAAATTTCAAAAAGATCCGCCAATTTTAAAAGACGCGTCTTGCCCGTCTCAAGCGCGTAAAGCACTTCATCGAGCACCACAAGATCAAACTTTCCGGAAAAAATCTTTTTCTTTGCCAGATGGATTGCGCTTTTCACCGCGTGCCGATGTTCGCCCAACGGTTTTTTGTCACCCATGATTTTCACGAAACCTCGGCCCAATTGAAGAATCTCCAGCTTCGCATGACGCCGGGCGCTTTCCAACTCCCCGAACACGATCGGCCAATCGCCTTTCAAAAACTGGATGACCAACACCCTCCAACCATGGCCCAGCGCGCGAAAAACATTTCCCAACGCCGCCGATGTCTTTCCTTTGCCAGATCCCGTATAAACGATGATCACATCAAAACCCTGCTTACCCGCATATTTCCATTAATTTTTCTATCACCTGATCGTTGGCCGGCGGAAATGGGTAGTTTTTCAAATTTTCTACCCTTGCCCATTCGATTTTTTCGCAATCGAGTGGCGTGGGTTCTCCCGACACATGCGAACATAGAAAAAAATTGAGCCAAATAATGCGTTCGTGGTACCGCCTGCGGATTTCCATGAATTTTTCATGAACGAGGATGTCGATGCCGATTTCTTCCTTCACTTCTCGCGCCACACACTGCTCAAAACTTTCTTCAGGATTTTTTTTCCCGCCAGGAAATTCCCACAATGATCCGAAGGAGTCATTTTTCTTCCGCTGGGAGATCAAAAATTCGTGACCGCGACGGATGAGTGCCACGCCACAGGGAATCACGGGCAAAGAAGCTTCTGTCATTTTTTTTGCCGGACCGGACGCTTGCCTTGGCCGATCCTTTGCTTGACGACGGACACGATCTTCGCGTGATATCCCAGGTACGGGCACAAAATAATCTGGGCGTTGTCCGCATGACGCCGTGAAGCTTCATGAACCATTCGAGGGATATCCTGAAGCACGTGTTTCCCCGTAAGAACAAAATAAGGCAACACACGCACCTCGCGGGCGCCCCGCTCAACACAACGGTTAATCGCGTCGGGGATAGACGGTTGTGCCGCTTCTAAAAATGCGCAGCAAACTTCTCCAAAAAATCTACCGCGTCGAAGCGTTGCCGCCACGCGCTCCATCGCTGCGTCGAAACCGCGCGCGCGACTGCCATGACCCACCAGCACTACGGATAAACGTTTTTTAGATGATCTCACACGAGCTCTTTCGGATCCACCCTGTATTCTTATTTTTCAGCGCGACGTAAAACCAGTCCTGGGAGCTGTCTAAAACCTTTCCTTGGGCACCTTCGTGCAAAACAAAAGCCTTGGCTTCCTTGTCGGAAGGTCCGTAGTAAGCACCGGTTTCTTTGTCGAGTACCACCACGCGCGGATCCTTGGTGTCCCACCATTTGAATCCAAACAAGGCTACCGAAACCAGCAGGATCGAAAAAATAGGCGGGCGCAAAAATCCCGAAACAGCGCGCGCAGCCGAAAATAAATAATCCGATAAGGCAAGAATGGCCAGAAGGGCCAACATTGCGGTGAACAAAAATCCAATTTCATCGAGCGTCCAGGGGGCTGTGACGTTTTCAGCCAACCATTGTGCCAAATTGGGTGAAGATTCCTCGATGCGATCCGACAGCGCGCTTTGCAATACATGAATGTTCCACTTCAAATCCTTGTCGCGCGGAGCGGCTTTTAATGCGCGCTCATAATAAACCAACGCTTCCCCCTTTTGGCCGAGGCGAAGCGTGGCATTGCCGAGATTGTAGTACGTCGTGCTCGTGGCATTGCCCGATTTTACGATTTTTTGATAAAGATCGACCGCGGCCTGAAAATCACCGGCTTGGTATTTCGCATTCGCTTCCAAAAAAAAAGAAGGCTGTTCCGACGCAAAGGCATTATTGAAGTTGAATGCAATTAAAAGCAAAAGGACGCTGAGTGCTTTCATTTTTTCCTCACTTTTTCAAATCTTGTGATGACCTCATCCGCCAGGTTATAGACGTTTTTCATGTCGTCCTGATTTTTTTCGGAACGCGCAAAACGTCCGTGAGAAAGCTCATCGAACAAAGATCTTATTTTGTTTAACAGCTCGGGACTGGGCTCCCTGCCGCTGAGCTCCTCGATTTTTTCGTGCGTAACGCTTTGCGTTGGAATATTGAGTTTATCCGCAAAATAGCCATAAACCGCTTTGGAGACTTCCTGGTAAAATTCGTCCGCCTTTTCCTGCCTGAGCACACGCGCAGCAGATTTTAGTTTTCCGCGAGCCAGCGCGTGAGAGCGCCGGAAACGAAACGCTTTGGCATCTTTGAGATTGTTATCTTTTTTTGCCGAGAAAAACATTGCCAGCACTGTGACCAACATCGACGCAATATTGACCAGCCAATAAATCGGATTTTTATAAAGCGGTTTGCCCGTCAGAATTTTCCCCTCATCAATACTTTTAATGTAACGAATGTCTTTGGAGATCAAGCCCACATCTTCTTTCGCCACGGACTGAACGCCCGCGTCTGGGACAACCACTTCAGGTTCGCTGCCTTTGGTAACAGTGATTGTGTGTGTATTCGTTTTCACTTCTTTGTAACTTTCCGTTTGTGAATCAAAGTAAAAAAAAGAAAGCGCGGGAATGGTGAATACTCCGGCCTTTTTTGGAACAATCACGGTCTCGGTCACTTTTTCACCTTCAACAACCAAACGTTCTTTGGAAACGTTCGTGAAAGAGGAGGAATCGTAAATTTTGAAATCATTAAACGTTGGAAGCGTAGGAGCCTGCAGCGTATTGATATTTCCCCTGCCTGAAATGCGCACGCGCAGTGTTATGGGGTTGCCTGCTTCCACTTCCGTCTTATCCAGTGAACTTTCGATATCATATTTTCCGACCGCTCCGCTAAAACCAGAAGGCTTTCCTTCCTCCGGCAGCGCCTTCACCACCACCTTAACAGGGTCTGTGGCAAGAGTTTTTGAAACGATCTGCGTCACAAAAGAAGATGGGAACCCCGCCCCCCGCCCACCAAAAATATTTCCGGAAAAAAAACTATTAAAATTGTCTTCGCTGCGCATTTCCACATTCGCGGACAAGATTCCCGGATCCACGGTAAACACACCCGCTTGGGTGGGGAAAAGAGCTACCTTGCGCACGTCCGCCACCACATAGCGCTGGCCGTTTAAAAACTGCTCCGTGCGGCGCACCGTTTTTTCCGGTGGGAAATCTTCCACCCAAAATCCCGTCGTGACCGCTTCTTTTTCAAATCCTTTGTACGTCGCCGAAAGGCGGGTAAACAGCGTATAGGTCATCATCACTGGCTCATTCACATACACTTCATCTTTGTCGAGCCACGCTTTTGCAAAAATGTCCTCCTCCCCAGCAGTTCCTCCCGGAAGCGAGCGGGGCGAAGGCGCAGTCACCGGCGCCTGCGACCAAGAATAACTGCCGCTGGGAACCGTGCCGTTTTGAGTCACGGTCACTTTCACCGAAGAAACTTTATATTCTTTTTCACCGATCACGACTTGAAACGGGCCGATGATTCTCTCGCCCGAGGAATTGGCCACCAACACGTAACTGAAAATACTGCGCGAAGAACTGCGGCCGTTGACGATGGTCAATTCCTGGGAACGTCCCTGCGAATAGGAAGTAAATCCCTCGATAGAGTTTATTTTTGGCTGTTCAATACGGCCATCGGCGTTGGAAATGATAATGTCTAAAATAAGTTGCTCGCCGACCGGTAGCACTGAACGACTCACCGAAGTCTCGATCGCCACGTCCGCGAAAGCTGGAACGCAGGGCATAAAAAGTGACAGCAATAAACTCAGTATCAGTGCGTGATGACGCATTTTACCAATCCTTTTCCGCCACTCTTCGACCCCTGGTTTGGGGGTTGTCCGGCTTATTCTGGAATTTTAATACTTGTTGCTCTTGATTTTCAAGTGCGCTCAGTAGCTGCTCAGCGCGAATGTCCGCATCGCTCTTTGGTTTGGCTTGCTCTGGACCAGGAATATATTGCTTGTCTGGTTCATTTCCCTGACCTTGATTGTCTTTCGCCTCTTCTTTTTGATCCTTTTGGTCTTGCTGCTCACCGCTACCCGAAGAATCTTGTTTTTCTCCTATCTTACCCTGCTGTTGTTGACCCTCACCGGAAGGATTTTGTTTTTCGCCTTCATCGCCGGAACCACCGCTTTCGTTTTGTTTTTGTTGCTGGTCCTGATTTTGTTTTGGTTGGTCTTGTTTTTGCTGTTCTTTCTGCTGGTCCTTCTTCTGGTCTTGGTTTTTAGGCATTTGTTTCAAAAGCAGTTCTAAATTATACTTCGCATCTTCATCGCGCGGATTCAAACGCAAAGCCTGTTTGTAAGATTCGATGGCTTTCGGCAAATCCTGGTTGCGATACAGGCTGTTGCCATGATTGTAAAAAACTTTTGCCTGGAAATCCGCGTCCTTCTGGGTATTGACCGCTTTTTGATAAGCGCTTAATGATTCTTTGAAGGACCCTTCCTTGTAAAGCGCATTGCCAAGATTATAAGCGATTTCGGGCGACTTTGGGTCGGATTTCATTGCGCCAAGATATTCGGATTTAGCCTTACCGACTTGACCTTTTTTGTAAAACTCGTTTCCTTTCTCATTTTTTATATCGGAAAGAAAACTGAAACCACAAAAAAATATAAAGGCAAAAAACACAGCCGCTATCTCTTGTTTTGCTCTCATCATGATTCGAAACGTACGTCCGCGTCGTTTTTCCTCTCCGACAAAAATAATTCCATTGCCAACAAAATTAGCGCTAAAATCAAAAAAATCTGAAAATCTTCCTCATATTCGACCGACCAGTCGCTTTTGAAGCCTTTTTGCGTCATCTGATTAATTTCACGCGCCAAGCCGTCAGCCTCTACTTCTCCGCGCGTGGATCGATAATAGACACCTCCGGTTTCACGCGCCACCTGTTTCAAAAAAGACTCGTTCAATTTCGATAAAACCACCTGGCCCTGCCGATCTTTTTTATACGTTCCGGAACCTTCGGGCACCGTCCCCCCATCCGCCGTTCCGATTCCTATCGTGTAAATACGCACACCCTCGGCTTTAGCACGCTGCAGGTATTGTTTCGAATCCGGGTCATGGTCTTCGCCGTCGGTCAACAAAATAAGCGCTTTTGAGCCTTTTTCTCGGTCTTGGAAAGCTTGGGTGGCCACACCGATTGCCTGACCGATGGCCGTGCCCTGGTATGAAATTAGATTCGGACTGACCGTCGACAAGAAAAGTTTCACGGCATTTCGGTCAAGCGTCAAGGGGCATTGGATCACGGCTTCTCCCGCAAATGCCACGATGCCGAGACGATTTCCTTTCAGTTTGTCGACAAGTCCTGCCAATTCCAATTTTGCTTTTTCAAGACGATTTGGCGCCACATCCTTGGACAGCATGCTGTTGGAAACGTCGATGGCAATGATGATGTCCACGCCTTTTCTTTCGACAAGTGTTTCTTTTTTTCGCAGATGAGGTTGTGCCAACGCCAAGATCATGCACGCCAGCGCAACCAAAATTAACAAACGTTTCCGGAGTCGCTGAGTGGGGCTAAAAGATAAAATCAGTCGCCGCACCAGCTCTAAATCCCCAAAACGCCTCAACTCGGCTTTTCGGCGAAACGAAGCAAGAAAAAACAAAAAACCCGCTGCCGGCAACACCCACAACCAGATGAAATTTTTAACTTGGCCCCATTCCATCTTAGATCGCCTCCCAGTAACCGGTCTTGGGTCGACTCACGGTATTTTCACAAATATCAAATGGGTCCAAATCAATTCCATCAGCAAAATAAAAAACGCCGGCCACAAGAACCAAAAATACTTTTCATCATAATGCGTGAAACGCTCCACTTTGATTTCTGTTTTTTCAAGTCTGTCAATTTCGCGGAAAATATCGCGCAGCGCCCGTTCATCTTGAGCGCGAAAATAAGCTCCGCCGGTTTGTCGCGCAATTTGATCGAGCATTTTTTCATCAATCTGCGTCTCGACTTTTAAAAGCCGCTGCCCGAAAACCGGGTCCTGCACCGGCAGGTAAGAAGTCCCTTGGCGGCCCACCCCAATGGCATACACTTTGATTTTAAATTGCTTTGCCAGTCCCGCCGCCGTGAGAGGGTCTATTTCTCCGGCGTTATTGACACCATCGGTCAGAAGAATAATCACTTTGCTTTTAGCTTCCGAGTTTTTGAGACGGTTGACCGCATTTCCGAGACCCAGGCCAATGGCGGTGCCGTCCTGCATTGTTCCCATTTGAATTTTATCAAGCAGCGTCAAGATAGCCTTGTGGTCCACCGTCAACGGGCATTGCGTGAAACTTTGTCCTGCAAAAATCACAAGGCCGATGCGATCGTTTTTGCGGCCTTCGATAAAACGCTTGGCCTCCAGCTTTGCTGCCGTGAGTCGATTGTCCGGATGAAAATCAAGCGTCGCCATGCTGCCTGAAACGTCAAGAGTCATCATGATGTCAACGACCTGCTGCGTGGTTTTATCCTCGCCAGTGCCGGTTTGAGGTCGTGCGACCGCCAAAATTAGAAATACAAAGCACGACAATCTCAAAAAACCCGTAAGGATTCGTCCGAAGGAAAGTTTTTTCCCACCAGATTTTTTCACGAGTTCAACATTAGAGAAACGCAACACCGCTTCCCGGCCAATCCGATAACTGAAATAAAGAAAAATGAAAAAAAGCGCCGGGATAAGTAGAAAGAAAGCAGCAGGGTTTGCAAATCTCATTGGCCGACTTTGTCCTTTTCGACTGGTTTTGTCATGTCCGCAACGTCGAGAATTTCGCTTTCTAGTCGATCGGCAAGCGCACGCTCGGGAACCACCTTCGCAAATTTCACGAGGTCCGCCACTTCCAGTACCATTTGAATTTTTTTGGCGACTTCTTTGTCTAAATTTTTTTCCTTCAGCAAATCCAAAATTTCAACGGTGGTGTGCTCATGCGCCTGCAGCTCCCACACGCGGTCTATATAATTTCTCAAAATGTCAGAAAGCGCGCTGTAATATTCTTTCACTTTTTTTCCTTCAAGAAGTCCTTCGTTCTTGAGGCGTTCCAGCTCGATTTTTACCCGAAGATGAGGCGCTTTGAGCGATTCGAGTCCTTTATTACGTTGCAGCCAGCCAATTACGAGTTTGACAACTAGAAAAACAGCAAGTAAAGCGGCCAACAGGCCCAGAATCCATGTTCGAAAACGGAGAAGGCTAAGCGACGCCGGTCCTTTGAGTGGGCGAATGTCATCTTTATCCGTTAATTTTTTTCCGATACTGACAACGGTCACCGGCACCGAGTCCGTCCACGCCTGGCCCGTTTTTCCGGTTTCATCCTGATAGTGAATCGAAAGGGGCGGGATCTTGAGATCTCCTATCTCAAAAACCGTCAGCGTCAAACCATAACTCTCCTGTACGCGGTTTTGGCCTTTGCGCGTCGGCGCGACATCTATTTTTTTGATTTCAAACGGCGACAGATTCATTTTTTCCGAAGGCAAAGTGACCAAAAATTTTCTCGGATAATCGACTTGAACCAAAAACCTGATTTCATCTCCGATTTTTATTTTGGATTTCAAAACCTTGGCAGTGGCCTGCACCGGATGAATTTTCTCTGCCCCCGATGAGGCCGTCGAAAATAAAAGGAGTAAAGCCAAAATATAAAAACTATAAAATAAAATACGCTTCTTCATCGAAAACGCTTTTCACGCGTCTTAAAAAATCTCACCAGCGCCTGGATATACGGCTTGCCTGTTTCGATTTCAATCCGGTCTATGCCCACGGAAGCAAAGATTTTGTCACGCTCTTCCTTGCGGCGTTGCCATTCTTCGTGAAATCGCTTTTTAAAATTTTTGGCGCTGCCCAGCACGAAACGCTCTCCCGTTTCCGCATCCTCGAGCTCTACCATCGAGCGAAGCGCTGGAAACGCTTTTTCTGTCGGGTCCTCAACGACCACCGCCACCACATCGTGTTTTTTATTGGAAATCTTCAGCAACGTCCTATAATCGCGGTCCATAAAATCCGAAAACAAAAACACGGTGGCACGCTTGGTCACCACGTCATTCAAGGTTTTAAGCGCCGACTGGATGCTGGTGGCTCGATGCTTAGGGCGGAATGAAAGAATTTCGCGCACGACGCGAAGCACATGAAAACGGCCTTTTTTCGGCGGAATGTATTTTTCGACTTGATCGCTGAAAATAATGAGGCCCACGCGGTCGTTGTTTTTGACCGCTGAAAATGCCAACAGCGCCGCAATTTCCGCGATAAGCTCGGCTTTTGTTCTCCCTTTGGTTCCGTATTGGCCGGAGAAGCTGGCATCGACAAGAAAAATTACGGTAAGTTCTCGTTCCTCCACGAATTTTTTCGTGTAGGGATGCCCCATGCGTGCCGTGACGTTCCAGTCAATATCACGGATGTCATCCTGCGGGTCGTATTCGCGCACTTCGTCAAATTCCATGCCACGGCCCTTGAATACGCTGTGATACTCCCCGGCAAATAGCGTGTTCACAAGCCGCGAGGTGGTGACTTCAATGAAACGGACTTTGGATAAAATTTCTTTGGGAAGCATAAAAAATAATGAGCTAATTTATGAGACTTAAGGAACTTCCACCTGATCGAATATCATTCTCACCAAATCTTCGGAAGTCTTTTCCTCGGCTTCCGCTTCGTAGGTGGGCGCAATGCGATGACGCAGCACGTCCATTCCGATCGCCTTCACATCATCCGGCACCACATAGGCTCGCCCGCGCATAAACGCATACGCTCGTGAGACAATATTTAAATAAATCGTCGCGCGTGGCGAAGCGCCGTACATAATCAGACCTTTCATGTTTTTTATTTGATACGCCTCCGGCTCGCGCGTGGCGCAAACGAGATTCACGATGTAGTTTTTAATTTTATCATCCACGTAAATCTGACCGACGATTTCGCGAAGACGCAAAATATCCTGCGGATGGATCACGGCATTGACACGTTGCACCGCATTGCCGGCCATTCGTTCCATAATGTCCATTTCTTCGCTTTTTTTGGGGTAAGTGATTTTGAGTTTCAGCATGAACCTGTCCACCTGAGCTTCCGGTAGAGCGTAGGTGCCTTCCTGTTCAATCGGGTTTTGTGTGGCAAGCACCATGAATGGCTGCTCCAGGGGATAAGTTTGACCGCCCAGCGTGATCTGTCGCTCCTGCATGGCTTCTAACAACGCGCTTTGCACTTTGGCCGGCGCGCGATTGATTTCATCGGCAAGAATAATATTCGAAAAAAGCGGCCCTTTTTTGGTTGAAAATTCCCCTGTCTTGGGATTATAAACCAGGGTGCCTAAAAGATCCGCCGGCAAAAGGTCGGGTGTGAATTGAATGCGCTGAAACTGCGTATCAATGGCCCGCGCAAGCGTTTTTACAGAAAGCGTTTTTGCCAAGCCCGGCACGCCCTCCAAAAGCACATGGCCGTCAGCCAGAAGAACGATCAAAAGCCGCTCGATCAAATAATTTTGCCCCACAATGACTTTGCCAATCTCCGCCTGCAACACGCGAATACAAGCGCTTTCTTTTTCAATTTTCTCCGCCACTTGCTTCACATCCATATTCATAAACCAGCCTCCTTAAAAAACCGTTTTATTTTATAACTTGAAATGATTTTTGTCCAAAAACGTAATCGTTGATATAAATACGAAACTCATAGCCACCCGCATGTTCAAAACGCACGGACAAAAGATTAAACACCAGCTCGCAATCACGCGACTTTTCTTGTACTTTGAAATTTTTCACCATAGCCTTGTGCAACGTTTTCTCCTCTGCCAGATCATAAAGCTCGAGAGTAAAATCAAATATCCCTTCCACCTCGCGAAACTGCACATACACGCTCATCGACGGATGCACTGTCGGAAGCTGCGATGTTTTCACCCGGTCAAAAAGGCCGATTAGGGAACGTTTTTTTGTCTCTTCTTCCACGATGGTTTGATCGCAAAGAAGCATCGCTTTTAAAATCGGTTTTAGTGTCATGACTCCTGGCTTAAGGTATTGGATAATTCATTTTTATCATCGACTTGAGCCGGAAAATATGCTTTTAGTTTCTCGCCAACACTTTGGATCCCCGCTACGATTCCTCCGGCAAAATCGTTTTTTGAAAAATGATGGCTCATCGCGTCGCGTGTCTGGTTCCAAAATAAATCTCCCACTTGTTGGTCAATGCCCTTATCGCCAATGATCGCAAACTGCCGGCTTTTCCAGGCCACAAAAATTAGCACGCCATTGCGGTCCTTGGTTTGATGCATGCCAAGACGGCTAAAAACTTTTTGCGCCTGTTTCATCGGTTCAGGACCGCATTTGGATTTTACATGAACTCGGATTTCACCGCTGGTTTTGCACTCCGCCCGCGTGATCGCCTCGACAATTTTCCGTTGGATTTGGCGATCAAAAGGATTTACCATCGCCCGCTGGCCCCGCCACCGCCGAAGGACCCGCCACCGCCACCCCCGAAACCACCGCCATAACTTCCCCCGCCAAACCCACCGCCACTCCACGACGAGCCCCTGCGGCTTGAAAAGGTATTTCCAAAATAAGACGAAAGAAGTATTTTACGAAAAAATCCTAGAAAAATCACTAGCAAGAGCCCCAACGACAACCCCGGTAAGCCGAAAAAGGTAAAACATAAAACCAGCACCAAAAAATAGCAAAAAATCGGCAATAAAATGTAAAAAAATATCATGAAAAAAAACCACGTCCCGTATTTTTCCATCGGATCCGCGGTAGAAACCTTCACCTTGTATTCCCCCCGCGTGGCCTGAATAATCGCATTCAAGGCATTCAACACGCCGGCGTCATAATCGCCCTGACGAAAAAAAGGACTTATTTCCGTTCGAATGATTTGGCCCGCCAACGCATCGGGCAGCGTGCCTTCCAGGCCGTATCCCACTTCGATACGAACGGCGCGATCCTCCTTGAAAATCAAAAGAATAATGCCGTTGTTATTTTTTTTGCCTCCAATTTTCCATTTTTCAGCAAGTTGGATCGAAAAATCCTCAAGGACTTGTCCTTCCAAACTTGGAAAAATAGCGACAACGATTTGATTGGAGGTTTCTTTTTCAAAGGCAGCCAGCATGCCTTCAATTTTTTGTCGCGTAGGTTCCGAAAGAAGCGCTGCGGTGTCATTGACATAGGAAGATGGCTTTTCAGGAACGGTCAATGCAAAAACGGGACTAGAAAAAACCGTCAAGGCAAGGACTAACCCAAACATTGCATTAGCAGTCTGCTCAAAAAACCTCAGAGGATCGCGATTTTGCTCATCGCGACACTCCGCTGTGGCCTTGATGGCCTTGCTTCGCGAGGCGCGGGTGAGGGTGCGCAGGTGAGGCTTTTTCAGCGGACTGCTAAAACTGTACCTTCGGAGCCTTACTTGCTTGAACATCCGCTTTAAAATATTCCTTAAGTTTGAATCCGAACATGCCGGCTAATAAATTGGTCGGGAACTGGCGCAATTGCGTGTTAAACGCCTGCGCGGCTTCGTTGAAACGTCCGCGCTCGACTGAAATTCGATTTTCGGTGCCCTCAAGCTGTGTTTGCAAGGCCAAAAAATTTTCGTTGGCTTTGAGATCTGGATATTTCTCTACCACCACCATCAGACGGGAAAGCGCCGAACTTAACGCCGTTTGGGATTCCTGAAACTGCTGGAACTTGGCCGGGTCGTTGATCACACCGCCAGAAAGAGCGCCGGCGGCTTTGGCGCGGGCTTCGGTAACCTCGACAAACGTCGATTTTTCATGCGCAGCGTAACCTTTCACCGTTTCTACAAGATTGGGAATCAAATCCAAACGACGTTGATAAACATTTTCCACCTGCGCCCAAGCCTGTTTCACTGTTTCTTCCGCGCGCACCAACCCATTGTAAGTACCCGAGAAGAATAAAGCCGTGACGGCAAGAACCCCTAGAATTGCCAGAAAAACAATAAGACCTTTTTTCATGACTGGCTCCTGTTTCTATAAATTTGCATTATTTGCATTCAATTTTCTTTTAAACATTTTCTTACTTTTTTAATGAATTCCTCGGTGTCCAATGGTTTATAAATAACTTCGGTCGCGCCGTATTCCTTGAAAACATGTTCGTCCCGTTCGATATGCGCGGTCACAATCATGATGGGAAGATTTTTAAATTTCTCATCCAACCGGAGCATTAGGCACACGCGATCCCCTTTGATGTCGCGCATGTTAAAATCAAGCAGTACCAGATCAAATGGACTTTCGGACACGCGGCGCAGCACTTCAGAGCCCTGATGAACTTCTTCCAACTCATAGCCCTGCAGTTCCAGTAAATGCCGGATCAGCATCACGGCGTTGCGGTCATCGTCCGCTATTAAAATCCGTTTGGCTGACACATCCGCCTCCCGCTTTAGAGATGATTCAGTGCTTCCTGCATCAAAGGCAGCGCGGCCTGAAATTCTTCTTTAGTCATACGGCCCAGTTTTGAAAAACGCCACTCTCCCTCCGCATCGCGGTTCTCCCTGGAAATCTGCAATTTCTTGGGACCGTTGTTGTACGAGTACACGCTCACTGCGACCTTCGTGCTCTCATTTTCATAGCTTTTTGTGAAAACTTGCTTATCCAAACTTGCATCGTAGGGCATGGGTTCTCCTTCGTCTTGGCTGACCATTATAGCACGCCTGTGATATAATCCCCCCATGCAGCGCAAACAACTGATCGCTATTTTCTTCATTGTTCTACTTGTCTACATTCTTGCCAACGTTCTTTATATTCTTTCTCGATTTTTGAATCCCATTTTTTGGGGCGCCATTCTGGCTTTTGCATTTTACCCGATTTATGAAAAATGTCTAAAAATCTGCGGAAATAATCGAAGTCTAGCATCCGTGCTGACCACCCTTCTGATTGTGTTGGCCTTTGTGCCTTTTTTAATTTTTATCGCGCTGCAAGGAGCCAAGGAGGCCACGCACTTTTATAACTGGTTGGAACAGTTTGTGCAAAACGGCGATGCGGAACGGGTATTGCAAAATTTGCGCGAATCCACACTCGTTCAAAAAATTGAAAATTTCCGTTTGATTCAATGGGAAACCTTGAAAATTCAGCTTAACGAATGGGTGATTAACTCCGCAGGTGCCCTCGGCAATTTCATCTTAAGACACGCTACGCTGCTGACAAAAAATATCGTGGTAGGGATTTTTGATTTTTTCCTGACTTTTTTTCTGCTGTTCTTTTTTCTTCGTGATGGGGAGAAAATCTATCAATTTATTTATGAAATAACCCCATTGGACGAAAAACATAAAGAAGAAATTTTTAATCAACTTTCCGATACATTTTCTGCCACGCTGCGTGGGCAGCTGTTCACTGCGCTGGCGCAAGCCATCACGCTCGGAATCGTATTCTGGTTTTTACGTTTGCCGCTACCGATTTTCATTGCAGCGCTCACGTTTCTTGCCGCGATGATTCCGGTATTTGGAGCTTCCACCGTCTGGGTTCCGTTCACCATTTATCTGGGAATCACGCACCAATGGGGGCGAATGGCGGCGCTGTTAATACTCGGAACGTTCGTGATCAGTAGTATCGATAATGTTTTAAAACCGCTGCTCATAGGGCATAAAACAAAACTTCCTTACTCTCTTCTTTTTTTGGGCATCCTGGGTGGAATCCAAGTATACGGATTTATCGGCATCTTCATCGCCCCTGCTTTTCTCTCTTTATTTTTTGTCCTGGTTAAAATCTACCGCGACAAATTCTCTGAACCTCTCGTCTAGTTTCGTGCTATGTATTTTTTCGAAGTCAAAAAAGCGGCAAGTCTTCTGACGTATTTATTTGAATGTTTCCCAAAAATCCCGCGAACACGCGTCAAAAAGTGGCTGCATCTGCAGTGTGTGAGCGTCAACGGCAACACCGTCACCCAGCATGACTTTTCCCTTTCACCTCAAAACCGGGTGGAGGTATTCCCAGGGAAAAAAGTGCTGCTTGCCAAAAAATCTTCCATCAAAATTATTTATCAGGATGACTGCCTATTCGTCATTGAAAAACCGGCGGGTCTTTTGACAATCGCCACGGAAAAAATAAAAACCAAAACCGCCTACTTTGAGCTAAACGATCTTTTACAATCATCCACGCCTGGAGATGACTGGCTCTCACAGCCAGCCCGACGTGCCGCGATTAAGAAATCACGGCCTGGAGATGGCTGGACTATCCATAGCTCTGACCGACGTGCCACGATCAAGAAATCGCAGCCGGGTCGTCGTGAGCGCGCATTCATCGTGCACCGGTTGGACCGGGAAACATCGGGACTTCTGGTTTTCGCGCGAACCGAAGAAATTAAACATAAATTACAAAAAGAATGGGAAAAAGTAGAAAAACATTATTACGCGGTGGTGGAAGGGGTTCCTGCCATGAAAGAGGGTATTTTAAGAAGCCACCTGGCGCAAAACGCCATTTTGAGGGTATACTCCACGGAAGAAAATGAACACACCAAACTCGCAATAACTCACTATCGATTGATCAAATCGAACGGAAAGTTCTCCTTGTTGGATGTCATGCCCAAAACAGGAAGAAAAAATCAGATCCGGGTGCAATTAGCGGACATCGGACACCCCATCGCAGGGGACAAAAAATATGGCAGCACGAAAAACCCCGCAGGACGCCTGGCGCTACATGCCTACCGACTTTCGTTCACCCACCCTCTTACCGGTAAACCCATGACGTTTAAATGCGATTTACCACAAGTTTTAGCGTCAATTATTAAATAATAAAATTCTGTTTTCAAACTCGGTCGCCGGCACCCTTATTCTTTGACAAGGAAGACGACGTGAGCTCTATTAGTAACAGAGAGTGGAGGGGAGATAATAATGTCACAACCCTTACTTGTGTGCCCTTACACATCTAGTTGGCAGGACACTTTTTTCTTTTAAGCAAGACAGAGGAGTATGCAGGCCAGTTTTTTAGTAACTAATCCAAACCCTTGTGTCCCCTCCACTGATTAGGGGCATGTGCGTACGTGCTTTTCATGTCTTGCTTAAAAGAAAAAAGTGTCCTGCCAACGTGTACTACTAACGTGAGTTTGAGTGAATAGATTTACCGAGAATAAGGGTGCTCGGCAACCGAGTTTAAAAAATGTAACTCAAAAAGAAGATTTAAACGGATTTAACGATAAACGAAATAGTTCGTCCGGTGGCGTCTTTTTCTTTGCGGAAGGAATAAAAGTTTTCACTCTCCGAGAAGGTGCATATTTCATGGTCGATGATATTTTTGTTCGCGGCTCCGGCTTCACGCAGCTGTCTGGCATTTTCTTTTGCGAGATTGAAATAGAGCTTTGCGTTTTTTTCGACCAGGCAGGTAGCCGGGAAATAACTCCGGAATTCTGCTCCGACTTCATAATGGTTTACGCCAATGGCCGGGCCGAATATGACCCGGATGTGTTTAGCCTTGCGGCCCGATTTCTCAACAAGGAGTTTAAGCATCTTTTGGGCGATTTTACTTTGACTGCCACGCCACCCCGCGTGGACGATACCAACCCATGGCCCGATCGAAAAAAAAATGGGAAGACAATCCGCCGAGAAAGCCAGCAGCGTAAGTCCCGGGATGTTGGTTGCAGCCGCATCGCATCCGGGCAAATGATAAAACCCTTCCTTTGAATATTGGGCCGCCTGGTCCAAAATCGCGATGTTGTCCCCATGAACTTGGTTTAAGATGGCGAATTTTTTGAACGGTCCTAACTGATTCGAACGGGTGACGGAACTCTCCAAGAGAAGAGAAACAAACTTTCTCTGATTTGCTTCCTCGGATAATCCCTCGGAATTCTTTAAAAATAAATGGAAATGTTTCGTCGTAAAGCCCGCCTGCACGCCAATCTCTTTCCATTCCTTGAGATAGACAATGTCTCTCTTGAACCATTTTCCAAAAACCCGCCGTTTTAGGCGCTCGGCAAGCTTAGGCGCGATCAAGGACAGGCCAACGAAAATCAAAACCCATCCGGGCAATACCGGTAGCAGCAGGCCCAGAACTCCCACCAGCATAATGAGAATTCCCGCGATATAAAGAAATATTTTTTTCATGAGTTACTTTTCTAAAATTTCTATGGAAGAAAAAGGGTAGTCTAGCACTGGATATTTTTTGGCGTCGGCATCGTCAAAATGCCACCACTCTGTGGAGATTCCGACAAATCCCTCTTTTTGCATAGCCTGGCGTAGAATTTGTGAGTGTCGGCGCTCTGCTTGGGTGCTTCCCTGGTAATTAGTGTGCGCCCTTTCGGAAAATTCATCATAGGCTGAAGGCATTGGAAGCTCCTTCCCTTTGTTGTCCAGCAACGTCACGTCGACGGCGGCACCACGGTTGTGGTTTGAGCCCTTTGCCGGATTGGCTACATATCCTTCGAGCGGAAATTTTGCCCACATTTTTTTCTGCACGGAAAGCGGACGATAAGCATCAAATATTTTGAGCGAAAAACCTTGTTGTTGAAGCTGCTGCTGCACGCGCGCGATCTTTTCAGCCACCTCGCGCCGCAACAAGCATCGCGCTTCAGGATAAAGCACTTCTTTCATAAAATTGTCGGAAGTAGCATAGCGAATATCGACGGAAATACCGGGCACGGCTTGCTGCACATCAACCAATGGATTTTCCTCGGCATAAAAAACCCCTTGCGACAAAAATAAACACAGAACCGCAAGGGGTAAAAACGATATTTTATTTTTTATTTCGCAATCGCTCCTGTTTTCATCGAATCCGCGCCACCTGACCTACGGGCATTGTAAGCATCCTGCTGGTCTTTGAAAAATTTAGCAGGGTTGACGCTCTGCCAAAAACTTCCCCAAGAAGATGTGCTCTGCTTCCAACCCGCGCGTTCGGCTTCCTTACTCCAGAAATTCCCGGTCTTCTCAGACGCGCTTTTTACGGTTTCCGCCGATGCCATCGACGCGCTGAATGCTAACAATAATACTAACAGTGCCGCTTTTTTCATTGAATGCTCCTTTTATTTGAAAAACTCCCTTGCCTGCTGCTTGCCCGTAATCTCTTTATAGTCCTCATAGTCAATAAAAGTCAAATCGGGACGCCTGTCTTTGATCCGTTTTACGGTGCCACCCCGGTTACGATCCAATTTTCCCGCATTTCTCGATGCAATAAAGCGGAATACCGTGGAACATTTGGGACAAATTTTTGCGTTGGAATAATCAATGCCTAGCTCCCGGCACGCCGCACAATCCGCCGTGATATCCCCGACAACAAGAAGGTGTTTGGAAATCTCCCGCACATCACAGGCCTGCCAAATGCGGATAAAAAAACTCATGAACACGCCACCTTCCCGACCTTCACCGTCAAAATAAACTCGTGGGGAAAGAGGTTTCGGCCTTTTTCTCTTTCATTTCCTGCATCACATTTGCCCAGTTCACCAAAACCTCATGCGTTTGGTAATCGCGGTTTGAGACAAAATAAATTTTTCCGTGTTTGAGCCCATATTCGTAAATATCTTTTGTGATGCGCACATCGTCGATGCAGTATTTTTTTAATTCGTCTATTTTCCCGTCCTTATAAAGTTGCAGCGCGTCCCAACCGCTTCCGGATTTCGAAGTCTTGAGTGTGGCTTGCGCGAGACTCTGCAGGCTGATGCGATGGCCGCGCACCTTCTCAAATTCCACCAGCAAATCCAGCATTGGGAAATTTTGAACAGGCGTCAAAAGATAAGGCGCCAGCACTTCCATGTCAAAATCCCGGCTATTGAAACCAATCACGAGATCCGCTTTTTTTAAATATTCTTCGAGTTTCAGCATTTCCTTTTCTTCGAACGAGAAAAAATCATCCGCTTTGGAATCATAAATACAGGCAACGGAGACTTTGAGTAAATGTAGCTTCTTTCGATCGACTTCGTGAAACCCTTTTTGGGTTTCAATGTCGAGAACAACGTAATGGCCAGCCGGATTAGTCACAGGTCGTAGCTCCCTTTGAGGCAGAATTGACAAGCTTTGAATACTTGGCTAAAACACCGGCGTTGATTTTAGGTTTATACGGTTTGAGCTTTTTTAGCCGAGCTTTGATTTCTTTATTCGAAAGCTCCACCCGCAGCAACAGTTTTTTGGAATCGATCACGACCGTGTCGCCATCTTTCAAAACAGCAATTGTGCCCCCTACAGCTGCTTCGGGCGCTACGTGGCCTACCACAAAACCATGCGAGCCGCCTGAAAAACGTCCGTCGGTGATCAGCGCCACGGAATCCCCGAGTCCAGAGCCAATCACGGCGCTGGTGACTGAGAGCATTTCTCGCATGCCGGGGCCGCCCTTTGGGCCTTCATAACGCACAACGATCACGTCATTTTTTTTGATTTTCTTGGACAAAATGGCGCTGAGCGCTTCTTCCTCCGAATTGAAAATACGGGCCGGGCCGCGATGGTAAAACACTTTAAGTCCGCCGATTTTTGCAACAGCTCCTTCCCTTGCAAGATTTCCTTTTAAAATCACCAAGGGACCGGAAGGATGAAGCGGATTTGAAAGCGGTCGAACAATTTTTCCGTCAGGATCAAATGAAATATTTTTTAAATTTTCCGCAACTGTCTGACCCGTCACGGTGACAGGATCGGGATGAATGAGTTTAGCCTCCAACAGCATTTTCATGACGCCTGGCACGCCACCTATTTTATTGAGATCGGACATCACGTACTGACCGCTGGGTTTTAAGTTAGCAATATGCGGTGTTTTTTTTCCCAGACGGTTAAAATCCTCGATTTTTAAGGACACTTTGGCTTCGCGCGCCATGGCAATCAAATGAAGCACCGCATTTGTCGAGCCACCCAATGCCATCACCACCGTAATCGCGTTTTCAAATGCTTTTTTGCTGAGGATGTCGCGGGGCAGAATATTTTTCTTAATGAGCTCGATCACCGCTTGGCCGGCTTTCCAAGTGTCTTTCTTTTTCTCATCACTCTCGGCGTCGCGTGAAGAACTGTATGGAAGGCTCATGCCAAGCGCTTCGATCGCCGAAGCCATGGTATTGGCCGTGTACATGCCGCCACAGGAACCGGCACCAGGACAGGCATGACATTCTATTCCTTTAAATTGCTCTTGGGTGATTTTTCCGGCGGAGTGAGAGCCGACGGCCTCAAAAATGCTGACGATATCAATATCTTTTCCTTCATATCGACCCGGTTTGATCGTGCCACCATAAACGAAAATACTGGGAATATTAAGCCTTCCCATGGCCATAAGCGCGCCGGGCATGTTTTTATCACATCCCCCGATGGCCACCAATCCATCAAATCGCTGCGCGTTTGATACTACTTCAATGGAGTCCGCAATGACTTCACGGCTCACCAGAGAATATTTCATACCCTCCGTGCCCATCGAAATACCATCAGAAACGGTGATGGTGCCGAAAGTAAGCGGCATGCCATGCGATGCCCTTACACCTTCTTGGGCCTGTTTAGCAAGCTTGTCGATGTGAATATTGCAAGGCGTTAAATCACTCCAAGCGCTTGCAATCCCTACGATGGGCTTTGAAAAATCCTCATCTTTAAAACCAACTGCCCGCAACATGGCGCGGTTGGGCGCGCGATAGTCGCCTTTAGTAATCATCGAACTGCGCTGATTAAGCAAACGGTGTATTTTGGCTGACATGATGATCATTCATTATATCATGACTTTTCCTTGGGGGAGAAGCTTAGTGGCTTTTCGAGCTCGTGGATTTGATGGGTAAGTTTTTCATTGCCGCTGGCATCCATTCCCAATTCTTTTGAATAGTGAAAAATGGCCCCATTCAAGGCATCGATGTCCGTCCTTTTGCCTCGCTTCAAATCCTGCAGCATGGAGGGAAAATGCGCGGCGGTGTTGGGAATAAGTTTTTGAATCATCAGATCGATAAACGCGTCGGCTGACGGAGGATCGAGCGTGACGCCTTTCTTTAAACCAACGGCATAGCACTCCCGGATAACCTGCTTCATCAGTTCATGTGTTTCTTGCGAATCTAAAATCTTTCCGTAAGAAATTTGGCGAATACTGCATATCGCGTTCAATGCGCAGTTATAAATCACTTTAGCCCAAATGTGCGTGAGAATGTCCGGCACCCCACGCGCGGGAATCTTAGCAGTGTTAAAAAGCTGTGCTATTTGAAACACATTGACTTTGGGCACTACGCCCGGCAACGCGCCGATGAGCACGTCGTCGGCATTCACCGTCACCTTCGCGATGCCCGGCAAAAGTTCCACTCCAAAGATAACCCTACCCACAAGATATTTTTCCGGTATCACTCCTTTGGCCAAAACAGTTTCCACGTTTCCCAAACCATTTTGCAATGAAAGAAGTACCGTATTTTCTCTCATGAACGGCAAAAGTTCCTCAACGGCTTTTTCAGTGTCATACGATTTGACGGTGAGAATGATGAGATCAAATTCCAGATTTTTTTTAGCAAGCTCTTGGACACTGTGAAAAAGGTCAAAAGCTTTCATACGGTAATTGCCCCAGATCCCGGTAATCGACAAGCCACGTTTGGCCACCACGTCCAAGTGCCAAGCGCGACCCAGCAGCGACACGTCATGCCCCGTACGCGCCAAAAACCCGCCCACAACGCTTCCGACACCCCCTGCACCAAATATAAGAATCTTCATATAATTTTTATTCCTGTCCTATGCGCTCATTATAGTAGCCACTTACCCTTCGGTACAACCTTACTCTAAGAAGTAACTAATCCACTCAACTCACGTTGGCAGAACACTTTTTTATTCAAAGCAAAGCCATTAAAAGCACGTAGGGCGAATGCCTTGGTTAGTGGAGGGGACATGTAATTGGAATGATTACTATAGAGACTAGACTTGCTGATTCTGTCT
>CAZVNB010000032.1:0-30410 GCA_964628355.1 uncultured Planctomycetia bacterium
GATCCGCGCAATTCAAAATGCGGCTTTTTTTTGGATTGATAAATATCAATTCCATACTTGGCGGCTTCAAGCGTGTAAGTTTTGATTCGTATGTCTGCATTGCTTTCAAGCGCTCGTGTCAAAAGATCATCAAAATTCGGACGCAGTTTGACAAAGTTGATTTTCAAATCCACTGGGACAGTTTCCTCAAATTCCAAGTTCATCGATTGTTTCAACGTTACGTTTGAGGACAACACGTCATTTTTGGCCGCTTCCACCTGATAAAGCACTTGGTAATACTGCGATTCCACATTTAAATAATCGATTTCTGGAACGAGTTTTTGGTCCAGTTCTTCCTTCAACTGTTTCATTATTTGGCTGATTTTTTCGAAAAGTTCGATCTGATATTGCGCGTTGTACTCGGCTTTCACAACGCCATAATAGGCCAAGCGTATCTGATGGATAAAATCATTGCGGCTTTTCTTGTATTCGGCTTTGGCCACGAGCAGATTCTCTTCTGCTTGCTTGACCGTGTTCGTAAGTTCGCCACCATAATAGAGCGGTTGGGTTACATTGAGCTTTTGATTACTACCGCGGTAAAAACGCGCGCCCGAAGTTCCAGCACTTTTTCCTCCATTGATTTCTGTCACTGCCTGCACCGTTGGGAAAAGACCCCTTTTGGCTTCGGTGAGTTTGGCGTCTGCCACTTCGATATTTTTCTTAGCCGCTTTGAGCTGCACTTTATTTGCCAACCCAATTTCGATTGCTTCTTGAACGCTGAGCTTGTTGTCGGAAATTGCAACCTTGTAAAGAGCCTCGCCGTCGGCAATTTTTTGTGGGACGGCATAAGGCAGGGGTTTGGCTTGCGACTGACGGTTCGCTCTTGGAAAAAGGAAATCAAGCTTTGGCCATCGTGATAGTTTTGTTTTAATAGAATCCATGAGCGTCTGATTCGTAGCAGGCGTGATGTCTAGCTGTCCGATTGGATTTTCCTCATCAATGGCGGGAATGGCCGGAGGCACTCTGGACGGGGGTGCCGCTTCGAGTTGATCGCGGAAAGTCGGCTTGTAAATTTTTCGTGGGGCTTTCGGAGCCGGTGGTTCAAGAGCAGGTGTGCTAGCGCCTCCGCTATTTTCCACAACTTCCGCAAGATTATCCGCGTCTTTTTTCGCAAGATTGGCTCTGGCGTTGTCCAACGCGGCGTTGATGCTATCGATTTTCCCGGCAATCGTTTCGTGTTTTTCCTTCGCCAGAACCACATCTTGCTGCAAAGAACTCAACGAATCTTGAGCTTGCGAGATTTGGGTCAAAAAGAGACAAATAAAAACTGCTTCGAAAACGATTTTTTGCAGTTTAGACACCACACCCTTTCATAATCCATTGCCTAAAACGGATTATTTTTTTGATTTAAACTTTTAACAAAGTACTATAATTTTATCTAATTTTAATAAACCTACTAAATAAAGTCAAGGTATGTATGAAGGGTGAGATGTATGGACGGCCTGTATAATGAGCCCCGCTTGTGCCGTGCTGGTGCGCCCAGTTGAGAATCCCTAGTTTAAGGGTGGGAACTCAGGGCAGCCCTTTAGGCAAACCTTCTTGGAGAAGGCAGCACACCGGAACCGCCACTAGAACTCCCGGTCTTTTTTCATTGGATTCACATGAAAAGCGCTCATGATCCACGAGCACCGCAGGGTAGGGCAATTATAGCACTATTTTTGCCGCTCATCAAAACTGGCGACGAGCGATTCGAGATAGGATTCGAAATTGGACTTTAGATTTTTTATGTCCGTGAGATTGCCGCGCAAACTATTTTTATAATTATCTACCTGCTTGGACCATTCTGCGTCGCGGGCTTGCAGTTCTTTAAACTGTGAGGACATCTCTTGAAACTTTATATTCTGTGATTTTGTTCCTGATTCGAGATCGGAATACGCTTGGTGAAGCGTTTTATTTTCGGCGGACAGGCGCTGTATTTCTTCTTCCATGCCTTTATATTTGTCCTTGTCAGCTGTCGCCATCTGCAACTGAGATTTGAGTCCGGTCATTTGATTCACGGTGTCTTCCTGCCCTGCCTTCAAAGTTTGGAGGTCGGAAGAAAGTTTTTGATTTTGGGCCAAAATCTGTTGAGCCTGACGTGTGGCATTGTCGAATTCGGCTCGATTACGCATTGACTCCGCACTAAGCGATTCATTTTCCGAGGAAAGTTTCTGATTTTTCACCTGTAGTTCTTTTATAAGCGGTGTAAAATAAGCATGAGCACTTGCTAATTCCTTCTCCACTACCTGAAGTTTTTCAATCCGCGCTTTCAAAGTTTCATTTTCATACTGGATTTCCCTGGCCTCGCGAAGCGCCTCCTCCGATTGCCCTTCGGAATTCCTAGCGGCGACGGCTCGCATCTTAGGCTCGGCTTTTAAGTGTTGATTCTCTACACTCAAAGCCGCCACCTTGGACTCAAGATTCCTGATTTCTTCTTGATTTCCCGATTCCTTGGTGCTTTTTAAAGATTCTATTTCAGATTCTAACTCGGAATATTGTGTTTTCAAATCCTCATATCTTTTTTTCTGGATGTTGAGCGCTTTTTGCAAATTGTCCGCGATAGCCTGATCCTGTCCGGCAATCCCGGGAACAACCTCAGCCGACTTTGCGTTTTCGAGACCACTCTTCATACGATCCACTTGACTGAGTGCTTTTTCTTTTTCCTGAATGAGGCGGTCTTTTTCAACGCGTGTTTCGTTGAGCTCTTTGCGAACTTGCTGGAGCTGGGACTGCAAAGCGCCAAACTGCATCTGAAGCTCGCGACTGCCGGCGTTGGCACCGGAACTTTTGGGCTGCTGCTCCAAAGCCGCTTGAAGCCTTGAGACCTCCGACTGAAGATTTTCAATTTGATGCATAGCTTCGGGCGAAGGCAATGTTTGCGTTTCAATTCCACCAAACTGTGCTACCGGAGCACTTTGCATGCCGGGTCCGTTTACTTTGAGCTGTTCCAACTCTTTGTAAGCCGTGTCACGCTCTTTGGTAAGCGTTTTCACATGGTCTTTCCAAATTTCCAGAAGCTCCCGGTTCCGTTCGGCTTCCTGCGCTAGATTGTTATAACGACTGTCTCCAGCCGGCTCACTTGCCAGACTGATTTGCCTCGAAAGTATCACTGGCGAAACAATCAAAACGAAAAACGCCGTAGTTGCCCAAAAATTTTTCATACTTGCTTGTCCCCCTAAAAGGAAAGATTTAATATCTATTAACTTAATTACGCCGGTACTTGACAATCAAAAAAGCCACCACGCTGAAGAATAAAATATTTACGATTCCAAAAGCCCTGAATGCCGGGTCCGTGGAACGAAACGCCTGGGGTGTCATCAATACAATGCAAACCCAGACACCAATTGCCCACGACAAACTGAAATCTTTCGAGCTTTTTCGCCGCCAAAGACGAAAAATAAGCGGAATATTGAACAATGGCAGCATGATAGCTGACAATGTTCCAATTTTCTGGATCCAAGTCTCCATTCTACATTGCTCTATTGTTAATTACAATAGTTTGAAATGTCCAAAGTGTCATCTAAACTCCACCGCAAAACGATTTTTGAGCGCGTTGCCGAGTTTTGTTTGCAGCGTTTGAATTTCCTCTTCAGTGAATGTGCCATCTTCTTTTTGATATGCCAGTGAAAAAGCAAGGCTGCGTTTTCCTAAAGGGATATTTTTGCCCAAATACTGGTCAAACAATCTAGCTTCTTGTAAATAAGGCGCTGCTGCTTGGCGCAAAGTGTTTTCAAGATCCTTCACCAAAATCTGCGCATCCACCACAAACGCGATATCCCGCAGCACCTGGGGATATTTGGGCACCGGTTTTACATTCAAAGACGGCTGCTCAAATAACAGCGCTTCGTCTAAAACTATTTCGCAGAAAAAAACATCGCGGGGAATGTCCCATTTTTCTAGAATTTCTTTCGGAATTTTCTGCACCTGGTCCTTCCAATTCTCGAAAGGTAGCTTGAACGCATCCAAAATATTTTCCACAACACCTTTCAGGTCAAAAAAAGTGCTTTCGGATTTTCTTTGCCAGTTCTCTTCGTTCATTCCAAACAGAGCCAAAGCCAGCTTGGTCTGCTCATATTCATCAGAATAGCAATTACCAATTTCAAAAAATTTTAGCGCAGAGGCCTTGCGGTGAACGTTAAAAAGAATGCTCCGCAACATGCCGGGCAGAAGCGACGAACGGAAATAAGCTTGCTCGGCGCTGGCAGCGTTTGCCACCATGTGACACTGCGAAGGATCAATGCCCGACTGAATAAGTAATTTTTCCGAAAGCAAACTGTAAGTCATGATTTCGTCAAATCCAAAACATGCGATGGTTTTTTTTAGCTCAGGGATTCGTTCGGCTTTTTTGTCGTAAAACCTTTCCAGAGAATAATGACTGCTCGGCAAAGTTTCTACCGGCTTGTCAAATCCTTCAATGCGCAGCAATTCCTCCATCAGATCGACTTCCAGCGCAATATCTTTTCTTGAACTATCCGGCGTTACTTTGATTTTTTCCGGTCCCGATTTTTGAACCCTAAAAGACAGGGCTTTGAAAATTTGCATCACGCGATTTTGTGAAACTTTGAGTCCCAAGAGTTTTTCGATAAAAGCCATTCGTAGCGTGATGGGCTTTGATTTAGATTTGGGAGAATGATTTTTGTCGATGAGTCCAGAAACATCCTGCCCTCCCGCCCACTGCTCAATAAGCTCCGCGGCACGAAACGAGGCGTGTGACACATAATCTATATTCACGCCTCGTTCAAAACGATAGCTGGATTCGGTTGAAATTTTATATTTTTTTGCCGCTTGCCGCACCAATGCTGGATCAAAATAAGCGGATTCTAAAAAAATATTCTTTGTCGTTTGGGTCACTTCGGTGAGTTTTCCTCCAATAACACCGGCAATGGCAATGGGCCGCTCGGCGTCCGCAATCACTAACGTCTTTTCATCCAACGTGTAGTCTAAACCGTCAATTCCGAGAAATTTTTCATCTTTTTTGGCACGGCGAACAATGATTTGGTTGCCTTTGATTTTGTCGCAATCAAACGCGTGTAGCGGCTGTCCGCATTCAAAAAGCACATAATTCGTCGCATCGACAACGTTGGAGATCGCCCGTGTCCCTACCAGGCCCAATAGTTTCTGCGTTTCAAGTGGCGACGAAGCTATTTTGACGTTTCGCAGGATTCGAGCCGTGTACCGTGAACAACCCTTTTTGTCCGCAACAAGAATGGCGGGAAAAGACTTTTTGATTTTAGCCGTTTTTTCTTTCGAAAAATAAGCGGCGGGAAGGCGAACTTTTTTCCCGGTGATTGCAGACACTTCTCGCGCAAGACCGAGAATGCTGAGGCAATCAGGGCGGTTTGTCGTGACCTCGATATCGATCACCGCCTCACCCGAATGCTCTTCGAATGAGTCCACTTTGCTGCCGGACATCGTAAGTAAATCCAAAAGTTTTTCGGCAGAAACTTTCACGTCGATGTATTTTTTAAGCCATAATAAGGGTAATTTCATAAATTTTTCAAAACTGCCTCAAAAATCTCACATCATTCTCAAAAAACTGCCTAATATCCTCGACACCGTACTTTAGCATCGCCAGACGTTCAACCCCCATGCCAAACGCAAAACCCGTATACCTTTCCGGATCGACTTTCACGGATTTGAGAACATGAGGATGCACCATGCCCGCCCCGAGAATTTCAAGCCAACCACGTGTCTGGGAATAAATATCGATTTCGGCGCTGGGTTCCGTAAAAGGAAAAAAATGCGGCCGAAAACGGAGTTTGGTTTTTGGGCCGAAAAAATCCCGCGCGAAAGCGTATAACACGCCTTTCAAATCAGTAAAACGCACACCCTCGTCCACCAAAAGTCCTTCGATTTGGTGGAACATAAATGAATGCGTCGCATCAGTCGCGTCTGGACGAAACACTTTGCCTGGCGCTATGATTTTCAGCGGGGGTTTTGTTTTTTCCATCACGCGGATTTGCACGGTAGACGTTTGGCTTCGAAGCAGTTTGCCGTTATCAAGATAAAAAGTGTCAAAGTTGTCTCGGGCAGGATGGTTCAAAGGAATATTTAGCGCTTCAAAGTTGTAATGTTCGGTCTCCACCTCCGGCCCGTCCACCAACGAAAAACCAAACTTCGTGAAAATCTCGGACACTTCCATGATTACTCGGGTGAGTGGATGAATGTTTCCGGGTAAATGAAAAGTGCCGGGCATCGTGGTATCAAGCTTTTGCGCGCTGCCCGCCCGTACATTTTTTAACGATGATTCTCTGCATGAAAAAAGAGATTCAAGCGCCTGTTTAACCCGGTTCATTTCTTGGCCGGCCGTACGGCGTTCCTCCGTGGAAAGTGTGGAAATACGGCTGGACAAAGACGCAAAAAGCCCCTTGCGTCCGAGGTACTTAATTTTCAGTGCCTCCAGATGCTTGGGGTCCGTTGATTCCAAAAGCTCTTTTTCAGCTTCGGATTCAAGATTTTTCAGCGCTTCGATCATAACGTAGTGTTATTTAGATTACTTCACCACTTCATGGCTCGCAATGAAAAATTTGTGCTTAGCCTTTTGCAATCTTCACGAGTTCTGTAAACGCTTTTTTGTCAGTTACGGCAAGATCCGCCATGATTTTGCGGTCCAGCTGTACGTTCGCCTTCTTCAAACCGTCGATCAAACG
Organism: uncultured Planctomycetia bacterium; assembly: GCA_964628355.1. Lineage (GTDB taxonomy): Bacteria > Omnitrophota > Gorgyraeia > 2-02-FULL-51-18 > 2-02-FULL-51-18 > CAZVNB01. Next base: position 6,669 of record CAZVNB010000032.1, read on the forward strand.
GCTGTAGGTAATACCATTGGACACAGCGCTGGCTGAAATACGTGTGATCCAAAGTTTGCGTATCACCGACTTCGTATCGCGGCGATCACGCGTTGCAAACATGAGCGCCCGTTGCACGGTTTCGCGTGCGGTGCGGTATAGACGGTGTCGACCACCGACGAAACCTTTCGCGCGCTTTAAAAACTTCTTTCTTCGGCGCCGGCCCGCCGGCACTGTTTTGGCTTTAGGCATAGGGTAACAATCTCCTTATCTGCTTTTCCATCGACCCGCTCACAAGATCAGACTGTCTCATATGCCGCTTGCGCTTGGACGACTTTCCTTGTAAAAGATGCCGCTTTCCTGCTCGCATCTTTCTGAATTTTCCACTGCTTGTCACTCGGATACGTTTCTGCACCGATTTATTCGTCTTTAATTTACCGCCCATTTTATTTCCTCACTGTCATTTCGGCATGATAATCATTGTAATCAACTTACCTTCCATGTAGGGCGCTCTTTCCACTTCCCCAAGGGAGGCAATGTCCTGCGCCAACCGCTCAAGTACCTTGCGTCCCGTAGCCACGTAGTTCATCTCGCGCCCGCGGAATTGCATCGTCACTTTGCCCTTGTCGCCCTGCTTTAAAAACCGCTCGAGCGTATGCAATTTCACCTGATAATCATTCTCCTCGATAAATGGATGAAATTTGATCTCTTTGAGGTGAATGACTTTTTGTTTTTTCCTCGCCTCTTTTTCCTTTTTCGCCTGATCATACTTGAACTTGCTAAAATCAATGATCCGGCAAACCGGGGGCGAAGCCTGACTGGCCACTTCCACTAAATCCAGCTCGGCTTCACGAGCCATGCGGATCGCCTGGTCAATGGGAACAACTCCTACTTGATTCCCATTTTGATCCACGAGCCGAACCTGCGGCGTCCGGATTCCCTCATTGATGCGAGTTGTATTTTTTGAGATCAAAACACCTCCTATCCTATTGTCATTGCCAGCGCTGCGGAAGCGACGCAAGGACGTTTATGTTTGTCTTCTTGTTACTTCCCTTTTTAGTTCTTCCACTAATTCAACAATCGTCGTTTGCCCCAGATCGCCTTTCACACGTGAGCGCACCGCAACTTTTTTAGCCTGGATCTCCTTGTCCCCCACCACGATCATATAGGGAATTTTTTCATTCTGCGCTTTTCGGATACGCAACCCAAGCGTTTCATTCGAGTTCTGCAGTTCCACCCGAAGGCCACTTTCCTGCAAAACATTACAAACTTCTTGCGCATAGCTGGTTTGCGCCTCGGACACGGGAATCACGCTAACCTGCATCGGCGAAAGCCAAAGCGGCAGCGCGCCGGCATAATGTTCCAGAAGTGTCCCCATAAATCTTTCTACGCTTCCAAGAATCGCGCGGTGCAGCATCACGGGGCGATGCTTGTTGCCATCGGACCCGGTGTATTCCAAATCAAATCTTTCCGGAAGCGCAAAATCACATTGGATAGTGCTACACTGCCAGGAACGCCCCAACGCATCCTTGATCTTGATATCGATCTTGGGACCATAGAAAGCGCCTTCGCCTTCACAAATTTTGTAATCGATTTTTTTTTCCTTCAAAGCGCCTTCAAGTGCCGAAGTAGCGCGAGTCCAATCCTCATCGGTGCCGATCGAATCTTTCGGGCGCGTTGAAATTTCAATTTCCCTTTCGACAAACCCAAATGTGTCCAGCACATAAAATACAAAGTCCACGACGGAAGAAATTTCTTTTTCGAGGCCTTCGGGCAGACAAAAAATGTGCGCATCATCCTGTGTAAAATTGCGCACGCGCAAAAGTCCATGCAACACGCCTGACTTTTCATTGCGGCACACATTGCCCATTTCGAAGAATCTCAGCGGCAAATCGCGATAGCTCCTACTTTTTGTTTTAAAAATCAACATATGCCCGGGACAATTCATCGGTTTCACGGCATACTCTTTGTCGTCTTCTGTTTTGAAAATAAACATATTTTCTTTGTAGTACGAATAATGTCCCGAACGCACCCAAATGTCACTTTTTAAAATCTGTGGGCCGATCACAAAATGATAGCCGCGTTTCAAGTGCTCCTCTTTCACAAATTGCTCGATCAAGTGGCGCAACAGAGCGCCTTTGGGGTGATAGAAGATAAGTCCCGGCCCGCCGTCTTCTTGAACCGAAAAGAAATCGAGTTCTTTGCCGATTTTGCGGTGATCTCTTTTCTTGGCCTCTTCGCGCACACGAATAAATTCATCCAAATCCTTTTTCGAAAAAAATGCTGTGCCATAGATGCGTTGCATGACGGGCCCATTTTCATTGCCACGCCAATAGGCGCCGGACACACTGGTCAATTTAAACGCCTTGATCAACCCCGTCGCCTGGGCATGCGGATATTTACAAAGGTCCGTGAATTCTCCGTCAACCACGATTGAAATATCCTCGCTTCCTTCCAACTGATCGATCATTTCCAGCTTGAACGTCTCATTTTTTTCTTTAAAAATTTTACGCGCATCCGGGGCCGTAACCATTTTTTTTTCAAAAGTAAAATTGGCGTGAATGATTTCCTGCATCTCTTTTTCAATAACTTCAAGTTCCGCTTCCGCTAGCGGCTCCGAAAGCTGCACATCATAAAAAAATCCCTCGTCCACGGGGGGACCGATTCCCAATTTCGCCTGAGGATATTTTCGCTTGATGGCTTGCGCCAGCACGTGAGCACAAGAGTGACGGAGTTTATCGAGGTCAGTGTATTGTTCGGATACTTTTGTCATGAAGTTAGATTAAAGCTAAATCTCTTTTCAATTCTGCTGGGATATTTCTTAATTCAGGCCGTTTATAAATTTTTGCAAGTTCAATAAATATCTGCTTTAAGCCATGTCTAACCTTTTTAACGCCTACGAACTCAATTCCAACAAGTTTTTCATTTTTATCTAAATCAAGATTGATGAAATCCGTATGCTCCAACGTTTTTGTAACTTTTTCATTATTAAACTGGAGATAAAGACAGCCCCCTACGGGATCAATGCTAATCTGCTGCAACACTTGGCCTTTTACTTTTATCACCCCTTTACGCAGAGTGGTCATGATTCACCTCCTGTGATAACTAGGATCTTCTTACTATCTTCGTGAATGGTAATGAATGCTTGTTTGCCGCCGCTCAATGTAACTCTGATTTTTTGCCTCCCATCTTCATCAATCGGATAAGCCACGTGTCTGTGTTGTAGCATATGCAAAACTTCTTTCGATCTTAAATTCCTCTGTCCTAACCTTTTCAAACAATACGACGTTATAAATACTTTCTTACTTCCTGATTTGCCGATATAGATCAGGGGCATTTTATTTTACTGTGTTTTGGTCAGTTAGTTTAGCCATAGATTACGTCGTTAAATATTTAATAGTGTTTTTCAATTCTAGAACTTCCACCGGAGAATCTTTCCAGTCATGGACCCAACATATAATAAGATCACACCCGCTTGGGTCATGAGCATGTTCTCTAAAATTAGAACTTTTATATTCAAACTCAATTTTTATGTGTTCCCACTGGTTTTTAGTCTTATCAAAACACCTTTTTCCTTCACAATCTGGAAAATCAGTGCGTATAATTTCAATATGATAACCGAGTTCGTGACTAATCATGCCGAACAGAAATACAACTCCCTGTTCATTTATAGGAGCAGATCTTAAACCTCTAAAATTCATTGGTTCGCCAAAAACTATCTTCTTTGTTTTTGGTGAGCTCTGTTTAATTGTTGGGGGGATTATTTTAATATTTTTTTCCACCGTATTCCCCGTTTGAGCATTACCAATAAATCTTTGGTCACCAAATTTGCCCTTGGCAATCAAAAAAGCATCGTGAACAGTTTTCCACCTTTTTTATATGTTTTGTCACTATAATTTCCCCTAGCATTAATCAAAACACCTGTGGGTTCTTTACTATATTCATAGTGAAGACGAATCAAGTCCTTTAATAAGTCATCATCGTTTATATGTTTCTGCTTTTTATATTCTTGCGAGGTCGGAACTAGTCCAGCCTTTTTAATTGCCTCGTTCCAAGTTAAAAAAATATTTTTAATAGCCATTAAACTAATCTTAGAATTTCTTTTGAAATCGTTTTGCGTTAAAGAAATTACGCCAAGATCTCTGGAAATTCTTTTAATTTCGTTTAATATATCGTCTTTTGAATATTTTCTCATATTTCCTGTATCCTAATCTTCCATGGTTCTAGGACTCGCCGCCCTACGTGCGCCACTTCAACTCAGTAATTAAACTGGGGGCGCTGCTCGGCGGCTTGGCCGCCGCCTCCCAGTGTCCATTTTCGCGGCGGACTTGACGTCGCACGCCTTTGGCGGGCTCCGTAAGTCCTGCGAAAACTGGGCAATACAGGACTCGAACCTGTGACCTTTTCCATGTCAAGGAAACGCTCTAACCAACTGAGCTAATTGCCCTAATATTTCAAATATGCCGGGGGCGGGAATTGAACCCGCACACCCCGAAGGATATAGGATTTTAAGTCCTATGCGTCTGCCAGTTCCGCCACCCCGGCAACAAAACCTTACCTTACCTATCGAAATCGAGGCGCGAACCGGAGTCGCACCGGTGTACGCGGTTTTGCAGACCGCTGCCTAACTGCTCGGCCATCGCGCCGAAAATTGAAAAATAGAGCCCTCCAATCTAACAAAAACCCCATTTTTTGCAAGACTTACGTCGTCCCAAAGGATACTGGCAAAAGAAAGCCTAGCCGCTAAGCAGTGCTCATTTTCAGTCACGGTTTTTTGGGACAAGGATTTGCTCAATTTTTCGTATTAAAAAATGCGCCAACTTCTGCTTTGAAATGGCCTTGAAACCGGTAAAACTTCCCGTCTTTTCTAAAATAAAAGCGCTGAGTTGTTTATCGCCGAAAGGATTCTCATTCTTTGTAACCTTTTGTAACACGAGTAGTTCCAAATTTTTTTCCCGGAACTTCTTTAACCCATTGTCAAACATATCCCGCGATTCCAGCGCAAACCCTATAAAAACTTGATTTTTTTTCTTCTTTTTTGAAAGATCGGCTAAAATATCCGGGTTTTTGACCAAACGAATGTTTTTCAATTCATTTTTTTTGATTTTATGCTTCGAAAAACTCGCCGGACGAACGTCAGCCACCGCCGCCGCCATCAACAAAACATCCTGCTTAGGCAAAAGACCTTTTAATTTTTGTTCAAGCTGACATGCCGTCTCAGCGTCCTGGGGACATCGCACCCAAGTCACGTGATGTCCGCGTTTTTTTGCCGTCGCATTCAAATATTTTCCGATTGTGCCCGTGGAATAGTTAGAAATAAATCTCACAAGATCGATAGGTTCCCGCGTAGGTCCCGAACAAATCAAAAAACGAAATTTTTTCACCGGGATAAACAGCGCGTCACGGCATCAATAATAGTCTTATTCTCGGCCAAATGTCCCATTCCCTGATCCATGCAAACCAGATGCCCTTGGATCGGATCCACGATCGTGGCGCCGTGCTTTTTTAATTTTTCAATATTTTCTTGCGTCACTTTTTTAAAATACATTTTTTCGTTCATTGCCGGAGCGACAATAAGCGGCGCTTCGCTCGCGAGTACCGTGCAAGTCAAAACATCGTCCGCAAGTCCATACGCAAGTTTTGCAATCACATCCGCAGAGGCCGGTGCCACTAAAATCAAATCAGATTTTTTTGCCAATTCAATGTGGATGGGTTTAACGCGCCCTTCCAGTGAAAAAAAATCCTGAACTATTTCCGTACCTGAAAAACTTTGCAAAGAAAGCGGCGTCACGAAATGGTGCGCGTCCTTTGTCATAACCACCGTCACCTGGTGCCCGATTTCTCTGAGATCCGTGACCAAATCACAGGCTTTATAAGCCGCGATCGATGCCGTCACGCCGAGTAAAATATTTTTCATCATCGCCTCTTGCGAACCGAAAGTCGCTCGGCGCGTATAATGCCTTTCAGCACCTCGCGCGCAACGGGAATTTCGCGATTCACAATGCGGTAGTCGCAAAGCGTCATGTCGTTCAGTTGCCTGAGTTCTCGGGTCGCAACTTTGTAACGACGATTGATTTCTTGAGCTGATTCAGTGCCGCGTTTTTTTAAACGCCGCTTCAATTCTTCACGCGAGGGCGGCGAGAGAAATATAAATACGGCATCTGGCCGCGTTTTTTTTACCTTATTGGCACCCTGCACATCGATTAACAACAACACATCGTGTCCGCGTTTCAAATAGGTTTCTACTTCCTTTTTTGGCGTGCCATAAAATTTTCCAAATACATTGGCCCATTCTAAAAATCCGTTTTTCTTTTTTTTCTCTAGAAATTTTTCCTTCTTCACGAAAAAATAATCTTTACCGTCGACTTCGTTCGAGCGCGGCTGCCGTGTCGTGCAAGAAATGGATTGAACGAGGTTTTTATCTTGGCGCAAAAGCTCGTGCGCGAGAGTGGTCTTTCCCGTGCCAGAAGAAGCGGAAATCACGAATAACTTGCCGTGAGAATTACTCGACATTCTGGGCCTGCTCCCTGATCTTTTCAATGCTGGACTTGATTTGAATAACGCCGTTGGCAATCGCTGGATCGCTGGATTTGGCACCGATCGTATTTGTCTCGCGCGTCATCTCCTGCGCAATAAAATCTATCTTCCGACCCAACTCCCCTTTTTCGGCTAGCGCCCGGTCCATGCCTTTCAAATGACTGTGCAAACGAGTCACTTCTTCGGAAATGTCTGAATTTTTTAAATATTGGGCAACTTCCGTGGTCAATCGTTCTTTGTCGATATCCCCGTTCTTCAAAAAATCTTTCATACGCATTTCCAAATTTTTTTTATATTCTTTCGCGAGAATGGGTAAACGTTTTTCAATCACTTTTAGCGAATTTCGAATTTCGCGCACCCGGCCTTTTAAGTCATTAAAAAGCGCGCGTCCTTCTTTTTCACGGGACTCATCCAAATCCGAAAGCGCTATTTCCATAGCCCGCACGATTTGTTTTGAAAAAACAACTCTATTTCTTGTCGAGCTGTCTTTGGTGAGCACCTCGGGGTGACGCAGCACTTCGCGTAAAATTGCGTCCTCGCTCACGGACTTCAATTTTAAAATTTTTTTTACTTCCTCGGCCCTCCGAAAAATTTCCTTCGCCATCCTAATGTTTAAAATAAGCCTGCTTGAAACCACCGAAGGATCAGGGCTGGAAACAAAAAGAAAGATTTTTCCCCGGTGAACCTTTTGTGAAATCTGCCGACGCAGCAATTCTTCCATATCCGCCAAATGCCCGGGCAGCCTAAGAGAAGTTTCAAGAAACTTGTGGTTGGTACTTTTGAGCTCTACGCGGACACTGCCTTCGGCGACTTTGAGCTCGGCTTGACCAAAGCCGGTCATACTTCTAATCATTGGATAGGGTCAAGCCCACGTCCTGATTTTTTTCTGCGCTTGAACGATTTCTTTGGTGGGATACAAGTTGTCGCTGACAATTTCATACGGTTGGAACCATAGTTTGATTTCACGCTCTGAATCCTCTGGATTAGACGAAGCATGAATCACATTTTCGTAAACACCCTTTGTCGTGATCCTCCCGTAGGAACCTCGGATCGTGCCGGGTGCAGCCTCTTCAGGATTTGTAGCGCCGCAGATTTGCCGCACGCGCTGGATGGCGTCCTGGCCGTGATAAACCAACGCCATTGTCCTTTTTGTATGATACTCGCCCATCAGATATTTGACAATGTCCTCAAAAAAAGGTTTGTCCTTCATGTGGCAGTAATGCTCTTCGGCAAGCTCTCGTGAGACTACCTTCATTTTTGCGGCAATAATGACAAGCTTGGCATCCGACAGCTTTGTCAGAATATTACCCGTCAAAGATTTTTGCAAACCGTCTGGCTTGATAATAACTAACGTTGATTGATCCATGAAAACCTAATAGATGACCCTGAATAAAGTTACAATAAATGACAGTTTAAAATATGCGTTATAGATTGTCAACCCCAAACAAAGCCGGGTGTTAGTAGCAAATGAATTGTCCGCTTCTCGTAGCACATGATATGTCCGCTTTAAACCGGATGGGTATACTTAGGTTCATAGTCAGTAAGGAGACGAACTATGGACCTTTGGTATCCCCCATCCGCTTGGGAGCGGATCATGAAAATACAAGAAGTCTTTCAAAGAGCAGAACATGACTCAATTACATGGAACGAAGCAGCCGAGATCTTAGGTGTTGATCCCAGAACCGTCAGGCGTTGGAAACACATCGTTGTTGAAGATGAGGGCTTCCAAGGTCTCTTGGATGAACGGACCAGAAAACCCAGTTCTAAACGCGCACCTCACGTGGCGCGTAAAAGAGTCTTAAATCTTTACCGTGGACTCTATCACGAGTGGAACGTCAAACACTTCCACGAACAGCTTAAAAAATACTCAATTCCTTATAGTTACACCTGGACTAAAAGCCTACTCCAAGAAGCAGGGCTTGTGGATAAAACAAAAACGCGTGACAAGCATCGCAAAAGAAGACCTCGCAAACCCCTGACAGGGATGATGATTCATATCGATGGATCTGAACATGCTTGGATTAGCAGTTTAAAAGGCAGGCAAGACTTGATCGTTGTCATGGATGATGCCACCAATGAAGCTTATTATGCCAAGCTTGTGGATGAGGAAAATACGAGAGAATGTATGCTGGGATTACGGTATGCGGTCCAAACAAAAGGACTTTTTTGTTCAGTGTATTCTGACAGAGCCAGCCACTTCTTTCATACACCCGAAGCTCATGGAAAGGTCGATTTATCTAATCTGACCCAGATAGGACGAGCGATGTATGAACTTGGAATTGAGATGATCCCGGCTTATTCTCCTGAAGCCAGAGGCAGATCAGAGCGGCTCTTTCAAACCTGGCAAGGCAGACTCGTCAACGAACTTAAACTTCACGGGATCAAGACAGTCCCAGATGCCAACAGGTATATCTTAGAATCATTCCTGCCTTGGCATAACAAGAGCCTAACAGTCGAAGCTGAGAGCCGCGGATCTGCCTTTACTCCCTGCCAAAGAAAGGACTTGGATTACGTGTTCTGTGTCAAAGAGCAGAGAATAGTCAATCATGACAATACAGTTCAATGGAAGAAACTTTTATTGCAGATTGAACCATCGGAGCTTAGAATCAGCTTTGCTAAGTGCCGTGTGATTGTCTGTGAACATTTTAATAACACCTTGAGTGTCTTATACGGCCATCACATGATTGGCAGATACGACCTCGAAGGACAACCCTTAAACCTTACAAAGCGGACAAATCACTTGCTACAAAAAGCGGACATTTTGATTAGCTACTGACACCCCAAACAAAGCCTGGTTTTCCTTTTTAAACCTCTTTAAATCTCGCAGCTCATCATACTTAATTTGAACACTTATTTATGTTACTCGACCCTGAGAATCTTTAACAGGCGATTCAAATCATTCAGCGAGTAGTATTCAATCTCGATTTTCCCACGTTTCTTTCCATGGTATATCCTAACCTTAGTTCCTAGAACATGTTGCAACTTTTCTTCCATGGCCTTAAGCTCGACATTCTCTTGGCGTATATGTGATGATTTTGTTCTGGATCGATAGCCGCCGGTAATTTGTTCGAATTGTCGAACGGATAAACCCTTTTGAATGATTCTTTCACAAAATAAAATTTGCTGTTTAGAATCTCCCAGAGAAAGTAACACTTTGGCATGGCCAAAACTGATCATATTTTTTGAAATATAATCTTGCACTTTATCTGGTAAGTTTAATATTCTCAATAGGTTAGATATAGAAGTTTTATCTTTCCCTACCCGATTGGCAATATTGTCTTGTGTATGGCCAAACTCCTGGGCAAGACGTCTATAGGCTTTTGCTTCTTCGATTGGGTTGAGTTCTTCGCGTTGAATATTTTCTATGATGGAAATTTCCAAAAGATCTGCATCGGCCACACGACGAACAATGGCAGGAATCTCACCCAAACCCAGATGTTTTACAGCGCGCCAACGCCGTTCGCCAGCAATCAACTCATATCGATCTTCCGTCACCGCACGAACAAGAATCGGTTGGATCACCCCTTTTTCTTGGATGGAACGCGCGAGCTCTTCAATTTTTTCTTGGGAGAAAGTCAAGCGCGGCTGAAAACGGCTGGCGTGAATGTGTTCCGTCTTTAAATGTTGCACTTTTTCTTTTGCTTGTCCAGAATCTTGAGTGATCAATGCCTCGAGACCACGACCTAAAACTTTTTTTTCCATATTTTTCTCCCTAATTAGATTCTTCTGAGGCCTGTGATTGGCTCAAAATAACGTCATTTGACTCATAACTACTTTTATATAAACTAGTTGCGTTATTTAATATAAACTCTTTGGTTAACTCTTTGTACTTCTTAGCTCCCTCAGAATCTTTATCGTAAAGAAAAATGGGCTTGCCAAAACCAGGCGCTTCACTCAATCGAATGTTTCTTGGGATGACGGTTTGGTAAACCTTTGGTCCAAAGTGTTTTCTTACCTCATCTATTACCTCTTGAGTTAATTTTGTTCTATAATCTGCCATTGTCATCACAATGCCTTCGATTTCTAATGTCGGATTCAAATTGTCTTTGATAAGGTTAATAGTTTTGATTAATTGGCTCAAACCTTCCAACGCATAATATTCGCATTGAATTGGGATAATGACAGAATGCGCCGCCGTGAGGGCGTTTATAGTCAAAAGTCCAAATGAAGGAGGGCAATCAACAATTACTACGTCGAAAGAAGAATCAAGACTTGAAATCGTTTTTCTTAGTCTTCCCTCGCGTCCCAATTCGCCTACAAGCTCAACTTCTGCTCCAGAAAGATCTTGATTGGCTGGGGCAATAAATAAATTTTCAACGCAAGTAGGGACAAAAATTTCTGAGACCGGGAGGCTTTCAAGAAGCGCATTATAGACTGATTTTCTAATTTGCGCTTTGTCAATTCCAACGCCACTGGTGGCGTTTCCTTGAGGATCTAGATCAATAAGAAGAGTTTTTCTTCCGTTTATCGCGATGCAGGAGGCTAAAGAGACAGCGGTACTTGTTTTCCCCACACCTCCTTTTTGATTGCAAATTGCGACAATTTTTGGCATTAACCGCAGTTTAACCAAAAAAAAAGTGTATGTCAATATTTATACACAGCTTACTGGTTACTGGTAGTTTCCACGTGGAAACATTCAAAAAACGCTATAATCTAATTAAATGATCTCTTAATTTTTTCGATGTACACGGCTAACAATGAAATGTCACAGGGTGTGATTCCGGAGATTCTTCCAGCTTGACCCAATGAGATGGGCTTTGATTTTTCGAGTTTTTCCACTGCCTCTCTTCCCAATCCTTTAACATCTTGGAAAGAAAAATTTACTGGGATTTTCTTTTCTTCGTATTGTTTCATTCTATTGATTGCGCCGATCTCTCTTTTGATATACCCGGCGTACTTAATTTCGGCCTCTACCTGATCTTCTATTTTACTATCCCCTATTTCTTCATTCATGATTCCTAAAACATCTTTTAAGTTGACTTCAGAACGGCGAAGATACTGATCCATTGACACTTGCTGGAATCTAAAATTTTTTATTGTTTCAATCCACTGATTAATGTCGTTTTGCTTTTTTGTAAACCGCTCGAACTGCGGCTTTGAAATCAATCCAAGCTCATATCCATAGTTCATAAGTCTTTTATCTGCATTATCTTGCCTTAGTACCAAACGATGCTCTGCTCTGGATGTAAACATTCTATAAGGCTCTTCGGTTCCATTTGTGACAAGATCATCAATCAATACTCCGATGTAAGCTTCGGATCTGTCTAAAACTAAAGAATCCTTTTTTTGTATTTTTAACACGGCGTTGATCCCGGCCATTAAACCCTGGCAAGCAGCCTCTTCATAACCTGATGTTCCATTGATTTGTCCTGCTAAATAGAGATTTTCTATTTTTTTTGTCTCTAATGTGGCTTTAACCTGCGTTGGCGAACAAAAATCATATTCTATTGCATATCCAAATCTCATAACTTCAGCTTTTTCAAGTCCTTGTATACTTTTAACAATTTTTATTTGAATATCCTGTGGAAAACTTGTTGATAATCCGTTAATGTAAATTTCCTGCGTAAGTTTGCCTTCCGGTTCTAAAAATAGTTGATGTCTTTGCTTATCGGCAAATCGAAACACTTTGTCTTCGATCGAAGGACAATAGCGCGGACCTCGGCTAAGAATTCTTCCAGAATATAGGGGAGAGGAATTGATATTTTCTTTGATGATCTGATGTGTTTGCTCATTGGTGTATGTTACATGACAAGGAACTTGGCTTTGTGTGATTTTTTCTGTTTGAAAACTAAATGGGGAAGGGCACTGGTCGCCGTGTTGTGCTTCCAGTTTTGAAAAATCAATCGACCGCGCATTCAGACGCGGGGGAGTACCAGTTTTAAGTCGCTTAATTTCAAAACCAAAACGCTCTAAACACCCTGAAAGGCCGTGCGAAGCCTTATCACCGGCTCTCCCTCCGCCGAAAGTAACATCACCAATGTGAATGAGTCCATTCAAAAAAGTCCCTGTGGTAATAATTACGGCCTTTGTGTAATAAACCGTTTCGATCGTAGTCACGACGCCCTCGATTGAATTTCCATTCACCAAAATTTCTTTTACTTCGCCTTGTTTCAGATCTAAATTTTCCTGCGATTCAAGCACTTGCTTCATCACCATCGCATAGAGTTTTTTATCACATTGCGCGCGGGGAGCGCGCACCGCAGGACCCTTGGATGTATTTAGCATGCGGAATTGAATGCCGGTGCGATCGGTGACTTTGCCCATTTCGCCGCCCAGCGCGTCAATTTCTCGCACAATGTGGCCCTTGGCAATTCCTCCGATAGCAGGATTACAGGACATTTGGGCCACAGAGTCAGGATTCATGGTGAGAATGAGAGTCTTGGCGCCTAACCGCGCAGAAACTAGCGCTGCTTCACAGCCAGCGTGGCCAGCACCAATCACGACGACGTCGTATTTTTGGTCGGAGATAATGCTCAAGCAATCGTCATATTTTTAAGTTTTAGTTGATACAACAACATCAAAATAGTGTTTGTAAGCCAGTAAAGAACAAGGCCGGATGGCATCTGATAAAAAATAAACCCGAAAATAATCGGCATCATCACAGCCATCATTTTTTGCTGGGATTCCATAGCCGGATCCTGGCCTTCGATTTTAATCTGCGTAAATTTCTGTTGAAAAAACATGGCTCCCACCATAAGAAGCGGTAAAACGTGAACGGAATTCCCCAAAAAGGGTAGCGAAAAAGGCAAATACACGCGATCAGGAGAGGAAAGATCTTTAATCCAAAGAAGCTGTGAATTGATCAAAATCACTGATTTGGAGAGAGCCACATACAACGCAATAAAAATCGGAATCTGCATCACCATCGGAAGGCACCCACCAAAAGGGTTGACCTTGTGTTTACGGTAAAGTTCCATCGTTTCTTTGTTGAGTTTTTCCGGATTTTTTTTGTATTGCTCGCGCAACTTATTCATCTGGGGTTGCACTAGCTGCATACGCTTCATCGAAAGATAACTCACGCGCGTGAGGGGAAATAAGGCCAGATTGATGAGAGATGTCAGCACGATGATCGCTACGCCATAATTTTTGAAGACTTTTTGCAACAGTTCGAGCGCGCCTACCAAGAATTTCCCAATCAAATCGAATTTTCCGAAATTCACCAAATCATCGAGTCCAGCTTCCATGAGTGGATCGATCTCGTTGGGTCCTATGTAAAGAAGAAAATTCTCTTTCACCGTTCCATGAGCGGGAATACTGATCTTCGAAGAAACAAGGGAAGCGCTAAAATCGTTTCCGCCCAAACCTCTCACCATTCCGGTAAAGGTTTCCGAAGATTCCGGTTTCAAAATCACGGAAAAATGCCTGTCTTTGATTGCGATCCACCTCGAGAGGCCTTCGCTTGCAATTTGTTTTCCCAACTTGTGTTCTTTGATGTGCTTTAAGATTTTTTTATCATTTTCAACAGAGAAAAAATTGGCTTCAATGTACTGACTGTCAATGGAATGCCGAGGGACGATTCCTGAACCGGCAAGTAATTCGTATTGAAACTCAAGCGGTGAATCGGATATATTTTCGAATCGCAGAGCAACGCTTCCCGAATAACCGACTCCAAAATCGAACCTTTTTTCCACTTTAAGCTTTCCCGAAAGAGCGCTGGAAATAAAAACATTCTCATTGGCGTTTTGTGTCGCTTCATAATGAGTCACCGGCAACAAATCACCGGCGCTTGAAATAACAACCGCTCCGGGGGAAACACCGCTGGATTTGAGAGACAAAAATTTTAAAGGGGACTTGGTTTCATAATCCGTAAAAGCAGCGAAAGCGATTTCGCGAATCCCGCCATCCTTTTTATTAAAAATAAGGTTAAGCTTTGGACTCTTGAAAACCAAATCATCATCTGGCACCACAGACTCGGTCTTCAAGAATGTTTTGCCAAATGCCAATGGCTTGGCCGTGGTCGTGGTCGAGTTGCCATGCGACATTGAGGACTTTTTGTAATAATCAGGATAAAACTTCTGCAAAACAAGCGGATAAAACCCTAGAATGACAAATGACAATGCCAATGCAATTAACGTTCTTTTTTCCATGATATTTCCTTGTAAATTAAACCTTATCGATCGAATCCGGCAGTGGATTGTACCCACCTAAAACTAAAGGATGACATCTCAAAAGCCGGCGAATGGTAAATCCTATGGCCTTGAAAAAGTTAAACCGCTCAAACGCCTGTAACGAATACTCCGAGCAAGTTGGATGAAACCGACATGCTCTTAACCCATTTAGTACAAATAACTTGGAAATAAATATAACTACTATAATGGCAAAATATTTAGGTGAAAAAAAACCTATTTTCTTACGAGCAACGGCTGAAAAGCTCATCAATCACAATTTTGGCGCTCTGTAGATTCACTTTTATTGGGGAACGTAGTACTTTAAAAACGTAAATTTTATTTTGTTCAAAAAACAACTTGTTTTTTAACGCTTCTCTCAACACCCGCTTAATTCGGTTTCGCCGAACGGCTTGATGGACAATTTTCTTGGGGATAGAAATCAAAAAAGGTGACTTTCGCGCTCTGTTTTTTGGGAATTTTTCTTCGGAAACGGTCAACGAAAGCCAAAGTTCCATTGAGGAAACCTGGCTTACTGGACTGTGAGCCGTTTGCGTCCTTTTCGGCGCCGTCTTTTGATGACCTTGCGGCCGTCTTCTGAACGCATTTTTTTTCTAAAACCATGAGTGCGAAAGCGCTTGATATTGGATTTATTGGTTAGATTTTTTTTCATAAGTGATGGATTATAACACACAGCCTCACTGAGTCAAGAATTATGCGGCGTTCGAAAAGCTATTGCAATCATTGAATTGCCTTGATATAATGCCGCTGTTTTCGGGTTATTCATTTATCCTGTGGATAAACTGTTTATAAGTATGTTCTTCGTTGTTTTTATCTGTTGAAAACTTTTAATTTCATAACTCGTTTTAATTAATACACTTACATGAGTTTTAAAAACAAATGATCGATTTAAATACTATTGCCTGTGGATAGTGTAACCAGCCAACGCACGTCGGACGTTTGGTCAAAAATACTATTAGCACTGCAAAAAGAGCTGTCAGCTCCGGTTTTTGAGCGTTGGATTCAGCCCATCAAAGCAGTGGAGTTTGAAAATAGTGTTTTGTCTTTGAGTGTGCCTGACGATTTTTTTAAAAGCTGGATCGTCGATCACTACGGCGGTATAATCACCGCTTCTCTCAATGACACTGCGGGCGTCACCAATGGCCGGGTTGATTTCCGTATCACTGCGGAGGATGAAATTTCGTTGTCGGCCACCAAATCCAGGACTTCTGCCAACCTTGTTACAAAACCACTTTCTGTGCTATCCAACCAGAATCCCTACGAAAATATTCTCAACTCAAAATATACTTTTGAAAGCTTCGTTGTCGGACCATCTAACCGTTTTGCGCACGCGGCAAGCATGGCTGTTGCCGAATCACCGGCGAAGTCTTACAATCCACTTTTTATCTACGGCCCTGTGGGACTAGGAAAGACACATTTGATGCAAGCTATTGGACAAGAGATACTTGCAAGAAATTCCACCACAAAGGTTGTTTATATTACAAGCGAGCGCTTTACCAATCAGCTCATCAACGCCATTAAAACTGGCACCACCATGAAATTTCGTGAAAAATATCGGCATGTGGATTGCTTGCTTATAGATGATATTCATTTTATCGCCGGTAAAGAAGCCACAATGGAAGAATTTTTTAACACATTCAACGCTCTTTACGATGCCCATAAGCAAATTGTGGTTTCAAGCGACAAACCACCCAAAGAGATTTCTAATTTAGAGGAAAGACTTATTTCACGTTTTGAATGGGGTCTTGTTACAGACATTCAGCCACCGGATTTTGAAACTCGCACGGCTATTTTGAGAAAAAAAGCGGAAAGAGAAAATCTTAATATCCGAGATGAAGTTACTTATTTTATTGCTGATAAAATCAAATCGAATATTCGTGAACTGGAGGGTGCTTTGATTCGTGTGGTGGCATATTCCAAACTTGTCGGCAAAGAAGTGGATGAAGCGGTGGCACAGGAAGTATTGAAAGATTTAATTGTTGAAAATCAAAAAAGGATCACCGTAGATCTTATCCAAAGAATAGTGGCAGGTTATTTTGAAATTCGTCCGTCAGATATGACTGCTAAACGTCGTTCTCGAAGTGTGGCCTATCCACGCCATATTGCTATGTATCTTTCCAGAGAAATGACTTCTCTTTCTTTTCCTGAACTTGGAGAACAATTTGGTGGCCGGGATCACACAACAATTTTACACGCTTGTGAGAAAATTAGGAAGGATATTAAAAAAGACCAAAAAACAAAATCCCTTGTGGATAAGTTGGTATTTGAAATAAAGAAATAAACAGTCTGTGAATAACTTTAGGGTTATCCACAACTTATTCTTTTTATAACATGTTTGTTTTTAATAAGTTATAACCTTATTAAGTTTTTAACAGGCTTTACTACGAATATTGTCTTGAAGATTGTTATCTAAAATTAATAGTGAGGTAAAAAATGAAAATCAACACTAATAAGGATAGTTTGCTTCATGGAATTCAAATTGTGCAAAATGCGGTTAGCTCCAAGAATACGCTTCCAATTCTTTCCCATATCCTTTTAGAAGCAAAGAAAGGTGAAATTAGATTAACAGCAACGGATTTAGAGATTGGAATCTCCGTTAAAGTTGACGGTGAAATTATTGAAGAGGGAGCTATCACGGTTCCGGCAAAAAAATTTAGTGAAATCGTCAAAGAATTGCCCACTCAAAATAATATTCATATTTCACTTAAAAAAAATCAATCAGTCCATATAGAAGCAGGAAAAAGTTATTTTAAACTTATAGGTCTTGCTAGAGAAGATTTTCCGCAATTACCTGAAGCACCATCAACGGCACGTGGAGGAGATTCGGTAAAAATCCCTCAAAAAAAATTAAAAAATATGACTCAACTCACTTCTTTTGCAATGAGTCATGACGAAACAAGGTATGTATTGAATGGAATATTATTTAGTTTTAGAGATAAAATTTTGAAGTTAGTGGCCACGGATGGACGGCGACTGGCGATCATTCAAAAAGAAATTTTAGAAATAGGAAATCTCAAAAAAGACGTTATTTTACCTATGAAAACAATACAAGAACTTAACCGGAATTTAGGTGAAGAAGGAGATGTCTTTTTTTATTTTAAAGAAAATCAACTCCTTATTAATTTAGGGCCTATTTACATCACTTCACGGCTTATCGAGGGAGAATATCCAAATTACGAACAAGTAATTCCAAAAAAAATAAAAGAAGAACTGCATTTAAATACACAAGATTTTTTACAAGCTACTCGTCGAGCAAGTATTTTAACAAACCAAGAATCACAGTCTGTTAAAATTAATATTATAAAAGACAAGATGATCATTACTAAAATTACGCCAGATCTTGGAGAAGCACGTGAAGAAATCGAAGTGGATTATAAAGGGGGAGAGTTCGTCATAGGTTTTAACCCAAATTTTCTGATGGATGCTCTGAAAAACATCGAGAATGACCGGGTTAAATTTAGTTTTGTAGATCCCGAAAAACCCGCTGTAATTACCAGTGGAGAAGATTACACTTACATTGTGTTGCCTATGCAAGTCGCTTGAAACGCGCGATTGTTCCAATCCATGAAATCGTCAAGTCCGTTTTCGCGCAGCTTGAGAGTGAAAAAACATTCTCGAAAGAGGATATCGAGAATCAATGGAAAAAACTGGTAGGCGCTCCAGCAGCCAAACATACACGTCCCGCGTCTCTTCGGAAAGGCCTGTTAACCGTTTTTGTGGATTCTTCCGGTTGGGTGCAAGAGATGACCATGCAAAAGAGAAAAATTTTAAAACAGTTGAAAAGGCAGTTCGGAAAGGATAGAATTTCCGGAATTCATTTCAGAATCGGAGAGACTTAATGCCCAAGACATTGCCAAACGATAAAACGAGGGAATCAACGTCTCCCGCCGATGAACAAAGCGGTGCTGAATATGATGCAAAAAATATTCAGGTGCTTGGTGGTATGGAAGCTGTTCGGAAACGTCCGGCCATGTATATCGGGGATGTGGGTGTGCGTGGTTTGCATCATCTGGTGTACGAAGTTGTGGATAACTCAGTCGATGAGGCTCTGGGTGGTTTTGCCGATAAAATAGAAGTAGTTATTCATTCCAATAACAGCGTATCGGTCACTGATAACGGTCGTGGGATTCCGGTTGATATTCACAAAGGAGAGAAAAAGCCAGCCGTCGAAGTTGTTTTGACGATTTTACATGCAGGCGGCAAGTTCGACAAAAAAACTTATAAAGTTTCCGGAGGTTTACACGGCGTCGGTGTCAGTTGCGTCAACGCGCTCTCAGAATGGCTCGAGGTCGAAGTGCGCCGCGATGGCAAAGCTTATCACATGCGTTTTGAAAAAGGTAAAACAGCCTCCAAACTCACGACACTTGGAAAATCAAAGTCCACGGGCACGAAAGTTACGTTCAAAGCCGATAAAGAAATTTTTCATATCCCGATCGACTACACTTTTGATATTTTGGCCAATCGCCTACGAGAGTTGGCTTTTCTCAACAAAGGTCTCACGATCACACTCAAAGACGAGCGTACCGGCAAAGAGAAGGAGTCCGAATATAAATTTGCCGGTGGGATCGTTTCTTTTGTCCAAGAGTTGAACAAAAATAAAAATCCTTTGCATCCTAAAGTTATTTATTTTTCGAAGGAAAAAGACCAGGTCCAAGTCGAGATTGCGATGCAATACAACGACGGTTATGCAGAGAATATATTTAGTTTCGTCAACAACATCAACACGACCGAAGGTGGCACGCATTTGAGCGGTTATAAAGCGGCCCTCACACGTTGCACCAATCAATATTGCAAAGGAAAAAATATTTTAAAAGACGACGTGTCAATCCAAGGCGACGACATTCGCGAAGGTCTCACCTCGGTGATTAGTTGTAAAGTACCAAATCCGCAATTCGAAGGACAGACTAAAACAAAGCTTGGCAACAGCGAAGTGGAAGGTTTGGTAGAGTCGATTGTAAACGAGGGGCTCGGAAAATTTTTCGAGGAAAATTCGAGCATCGCCAATAAGATCATCGAAAAAGCCGTCTTGGCCGCAAAAGCGCGGGAAGCGGCAAGAAAAGCTCGGGAACTCACACGTCGAAAAGGAGCTCTTGATTCAGGTTCGCTTCCGGGAAAGCTGGCGGATTGTCAAGAAAGCGATCCGGCGCTTTGCGAACTTTATTTGGTGGAGGGCGATTCGGCCGGCGGTTCAGCCAAGCAGGGACGCGACCGCAAATTTCAGGCTATTCTTCCCTTGAAAGGTAAAATTTTAAATGTAGAAAAAGCGCGTCTTCATAAAGTTTTATCTAACGACGAAATTTGTACGGTCATCAATGCGCTTGGCACCGGCATCGGCGAAGATTTCAATATCGAGAAGCTGCGATACCATAAAATCCTTATTATGTGCGATGCGGATGTGGATGGAAGTCATATTCGAACTTTGATCCTTACTTTTTTTTACAGGCAAATGCACGCGCTAGTTGAAAAAGGTCACATTTATATTGCCCAACCCCCCCTCTACAAAATAAAGCGAGGAAAAAGGGAGGAATACATTGAAACAGAAGAACAGATGAGCGAAATTCTTATAGAGCTTGGCAGTGAAGAGTGGACCTTGGTACGCCTGAAGGACAACGCGAAGACGTCAGATAAGAAATTTTTAGAAGTTTTAAAGCTGCTGGTCGACCTGGATAAAGCCGCCTTCGGAATTAACAAACGTGGGGCGGAACTTGCAGAATACTTGAATAATTTGGATAAAAAGACCAAAAAACTACCCAAATACATGGTAAAAGTGGAGGGGGAAAACCAGTTTTTATATAACGATGATGAACTTGCCGATGTCATTAAGAAATATGAAAAGAAGGTGGGTAAGGAAGTTGATCTTGGCGAGCTGGAAAAAGACAAAAAAATGAACGTAATCGCCAAACATCTGGACTTGGTTGAGTTTTTTGAGTCCGACGAATTGGTTGAGACTGTTAAGAAGCTTGAAAAGTTAGATGTGGAAGTAAAAGATTACAACCCTCAAATAAAACCAACTAAAGGCAAAGAGCAAGCCAGGGCAACGCGTTACAAACTTGAAAGAAAAGACGAAACACCGGTTTACTGCGATAGTTTATGCGATGTGTTGAAGTTTGTCCAAGCCGAGGGCAAGAAAGGCATGACGATCCAACGTTATAAAGGTCTGGGTGAAATGAATCCCGAACAACTTTGGGAAACCACGATGGCTCCGGACAAGAGAACCATCCTCAAAGTAACGCTTGAAGACACCGTCGAGGCCGATAAAACATTTACGACGTTGATGGGGGATGAGGTCGAACCGCGCCGCGAATTCATTCAAAAATATGCGCGTGAAGTAAGAAACTTGGATATTTGAGATTAGAGACTAAAGAACAGCGACAAGAGAAAAAAAATGGCAGATAAAAATCCAGCGGTTATTCCTCCGACAAAAATTGAAAAAATAGTTCCTGTTTTCATCGAGCAGGAAATGAAAAATTCTTATCTCAATTACGCAATGAGCGTCATTGTCGGCCGGGCGTTACCGGATGTTCGGGATGGTTTGAAACCAGTTCACCGCCGCATTCTTTACGCGATGAAAGAACTGGGTCTTGATCACTCAAAGCCATATAAGAAATCTGCGCGTATTGTCGGTGAAGTGTTGGGTAAATATCATCCACATGGAGATACGGCCGTGTACGACACGTTGGTTCGTATGGTGCAGGATTTTTCGCTGCGTTATCCGCTGGTTGACGGACAGGGTAATTTTGGTTCTGTGGACGGAGATTCAGCCGCGGCGATGCGTTACACCGAGGCGCGGCTGGCTGGAATCACCAGTGAAATTTTGGGAGATATTGAAAAAAATACGGTTGATTTTTCGCCCAATTTCGACGAGACGCTTGAAGAGCCGACGCTTCTTCCAGCGGCATTTCCGAATCTTCTTTGCAACGGTTCCAGCGGCATTGCCGTCGGCATGGCAACGAATATCCCTCCGCACAATCTCGGAGAAGTGGTGGATGCGGTAAACGCCGTGATCGAAAATCCGGAAATTCCCGGCAAAGAGCTTTTAAAATTCATTAAAGGACCTGATTTTCCTACCGGGGCCATGATCTGTGGCACAGACGGGATCAAATCTGCCTACGAAACAGGCCGTGGAATCATCAAAATCCGCGCAAAGGTCGATATTGAGGAACTCAAAGGCGGCAAACAGGCAATCGTCGTCAATGAGATTCCTTATCAGGTGAACAAATCCACTCTTATCGAAAATATTGCCAATCTGGTCAACGAAAAAAAGATAGAGGGTATTTCCGACGTGCGCGACGAATCGGACAAAGACGGCATGCGCCTGGTGATCGATCTTAAGCGCGACGCGAACGCACAGGTGGTTTTGAACCAGCTTTACAAACATACAACGATGCAGTCCACGTTCGGTATTATCATGCTGGCGCTTGTCGACGGAAGTCCAAAAGTTTTATCGCTCAAAACGATCATCGAGCAATACATTCTGCACCGGAAACAAATCATCTTGCGCCGCACGCGTTTCGATCTGGACAAGGCCAACGCGCGCGCTCACATTGTGGAGGGCTTGAAGAAAGCCGTCGATATTCTCGATAAGGTGATCAAGACGATTCGGAAATCGAAAAACCCGCAGGAAGCAAAAGCGGCCTTGATCGAAAGTTATGATTTTTCGGAGAAACAGGCGCAAGCCATTCTCGAAATGCAGCTTCAAAAACTCACGGGCCTTGAGATCCACAAACTCGAAGAAGAATATGACGAACTAAAAAAACGCATTGCCTATCTGGAGGCAATCCTGAAATCCGATAAAAAAGTTTTAGAAATCGTCAAAGAGGAAACAGCAAAGATCAAAGAGCAGTACGGCGACGTTCGTCGCACAGAGATATCACGCAGCATAGACACCGACCTTAACATCGAAGACTTGATTGCGGACGAAGATGTGGTGGTCACGATCAGTCATCAAAATTATGTGAAACGCCTTCCGGTAACGACTTATCGAAAACAACGGCGGGGCGGTGTCGGGGTTGGAAGTGGCGCGCAAGAGGAAGATTTTGTGGAGCATTTATTCGTTGCCTCCACGCATGACAATCTTTTGCTTTTTACGTCCAAAGGCAAAGCGTTCGTGATCAAGGTACATGAACTGCCGCAAGCCAGCCGCACGGCGAAAGGCAAATTTGTTACAAATTTTGTATCGCTGGCGCAAGGGGAGAAAGTGACTTCTTACATCCCGGTAAGAAAATTTGAAGAAGGCAAGTTCCTTGTCATGGCCACGCGCATGGGCCAGATAAAAAAATGCGAGTTGACCGCTTTTGAAAACACTAGGCGAAATGGCATTGTGGCCATTGGTCTGGATCCGAAGGACGAGCTGGTGGAAGCGGAGCTCACAGATGGCAAACAAGAAATTTTCATAGCCACTCGGAAGGGCAAAGCCATTCGTTTTCCTGAAACATTCGTGCGCAGCATGGGCCGATCGGCGGGTGGAGTGCGCGGGATTAGCTTGGAGAATAAAGATTATGTGATTGGCATGGAAGTGGTGAACACAAAAGCCACGCTTCTTTCCGTCACGGAAAATGGATTTGGCAAACGCTCCCAAATCGATGAATATCGGATTACCTCTCGCGGCGGAAAAGGTGTGACGAATATCAAAGTTACTGACAAAAACGGAGAGGTTGTGGGCCTGCGCTGCGTTACGGACAAGGATGATCTCATGGTCATCACCCAACAAGGAATGGTCGTTCGCTCTTCAGTTAAAGATATTCGAGAAACCGGTCGTGTCGCGCAAGGGGTACGTCTTATCAACTTGAAAAAAGCCAATGACCGCGTGACCACTATTGCGAAAGTCGAACCCGAAGAAGAAGACCTTCCCGAAAAAGCTTCGGAATAATTTTTGACCCCATCGTCTAGTCTGGTTTAGGACATCACCCTTTCACGGTGATGACACGGGTTCGAATCCCGTTGGGGTCGCCATTCGTTACGCTCAGGCAAACCTGAGTTCGCACCGTGGTTTGTTTGGGCGTTTTCTTTACCCTTGAAATCACCCGTACTTCATGGTATCCTTTAGTAGGAAAGTTAGAAATAGTAGGAAAAGGAGAAAAGCCATGGTTACACGGATGAG
>CAZVNB010000033.1:0-91545 GCA_964628355.1 uncultured Planctomycetia bacterium
GATGGTTCCATCCACGTCTTGCACGGTTAAAGTTCGAGTGGTGGCTGTGGTCAAGCCATCGGCTTCAAGACGAACAAACTTTGTCGGGTCTACGCTGCCTTTTACGAGGTTGATTGTATCGTCTACGGGTAGGGAGCTTCCGCCACCTCCTCCGCCAACAGACCAAGTCAGGTTACCGGCGCCGTCATTGGTGAGCACCGTTGACGCAGCCCCTTGAACAGAAGGCCAAGAATAATTGATACCTTTGATTCTGGGCAAATCACCGGCATAAATATTCGTTGTGTATAAATTGTTCCAATATTTTGCCGAACTTCCTAAATTGTGCGTGGCATCGATGCTGGGAATAACGCTGGAACCGGAAACAATGCCACCATCGGCGTAAATTGCGCCATCCACTTCCAACACACTTGTAACATACAGGTCATCGTTTGAAGTCGCGTTGCTATTGCTTCCAGTTGCCGAATCTCCGATCTGTGTATTGCCACCGGTGCCAGGCACTACCACAAAATCCTCGTTGTCCGCAGTAGTGATATCTACAGGCACACCGTTAAATTCTAGCGTTCCTGCCCAAACTGAAATTGTTATATAGGAACACGAGAACAACAAGATAAAAATTAACGCGGATAATTTATGCAGTCTACCCATAGATTACCTGTTTTTGAACTTTTCTAACCTGTTTTTTTGTAAGTCATTATACTCTTATGTTCACTATAGATTAATATACCCTATTTTTATAGTAGTTTCTATGTTTAACTAATGGATAATAAATAAATTGATAATTATGCTTAATATTACTTGTATAATCAGGCTGATTATAGTTAGGAAAGCAAATATTTATACTAATTTTTTACCAATCCGATGGTTTTTGTCCTTCGGCTTTATCCCATTTATGGTCCAGTTCTTTGTCCCAATCTATGACAACTTTGGCTTTGTCAATCAAATAGACCCATCCTCCATCGCTAGGCAAGGGATCAGCCGAGGATAGACTGTCAATCTGATTGTTCCCTGAACTCGAAGAAATAAACTCCACAGGAAACTGATCGAGATAGGGCTTTTCCACGCCCAAATCGTTGTAGGTGGTAGAAACCAGCTCATTAAAATCTTTTGGATACTTGCCTTCTTTGGCACGGAAAAGGTTTAAACGCGTGCGCATTGTATTGAGATTTGTTTTGCTGGATGCCAAGCGTGCTTCGGTATCAAAACCGATAAAATTTGGAATCAGCGTCGCCGCTAAAATAGCGATAATGGAAATGACGATCAAAAGCTCCAGCAACGTAAAACCCGATCTAGCAGAATAGCTATTCTTTAACATTTTTTTCTCCGATCTTCCAGCTCCGACCTCCGAGCTTGTTATGCCTCTTCCGTCAACCTCAAAATCTCCGACACGGATGTAATCCCTTTGACAACTTTTTCAATACCCGCTTCACGCAAAGTTTTCATGCCCGCTTTTACCGCTTCCTCTTGAATAATCAACGCGGATGATTTCTTAGCCATTAAATCCCGGATTTTTTCATTGGGAATCAAAAGTTCATAGATTCCCGTGCGGCCGGAATAACCGTACTGCTTGCACTTGGCGCATCCGGTTTCCTTAAAAAAAGCAATACTCCCTTCCTCTGAGTTTTTAGCCAGCCCTAGTTGTTCCAACAGCTCTTTTGACGGCATGTACTTTTGTTTACAAGCCGGACAAAGTGTGCGAAGCAACCGTTGGGCGAGAATTCCGATCACGGAAGACGCCACCAAAAAAGGCTCCACGCCCATGTCAATCAATCGCGCCGCAGCGGAGGGCGCGTCGTTCGTATGCAATGTCGAAAGAACCAGATGTCCGGTCAGAGCGGCGTGAATCGCAATATCAGCGGTTTCTTTGTCGCGGATTTCACCGATCATAATGATATCCGGATCCTGCCGCACGATCGAGCGCAAGCCGGCTGCGAACGTCAGACCCGCTTTTGCGTTGATCTGGGATTGGCGAATATTGGCAATTTCATATTCCACTGGATCTTCTAGCGTGATCACATTTTTTTCGGTGCTGCTGATTTCGCTGAGCGCTGCGTACAAAGCGGTGGTTTTACCGCTGCCCATCGGGCCGGTGACCAGCATCATGCCGTAAGACCGATGAATCAATTTACGAAAACCTTCAAGATTTTGTGCGGAGAAACCGAGTTCCTCAAGTCTCAAGAGTCCTCCGGAGCGGTCCAAAATACGGATAACCATATTTTCGCCGTAAATCGAAGGAAAGGTGGACACACGCAGGTCAATATCGCGACCCAGCGCGGTGGTCCGAACACGTCCATCCTGTGGCAAACGTTTTTCCGCGATGTCCATGTCTGCCATGATTTTGATGCGAGAAATCACGGCCGCCTGTTCCTCAAACGGAATTGGAGTCATGCAGTGAAGAATACCGTCGATGCGATAACGACAGTTGAATTTCTTCTTCTCGGGTTCCAAGTGCACATCCGAAGCGCCCATCTCGACCGCTCTTTCGATGAGTTGGTTGACGCGTTCAATGACAGGTTTGAGATTTGCCTGGTCCACGACGGATTCGGCGGTCAGTGGGCTTACGACAGGTATTGGTTCGGGTTTTTCAGATTCGATTTTTTTAACTGCTTGTTTCTCCAGAGATTTTCGGATGTCACTGGGACAGGCAAACACCGCCCGCACTCTTAAGCCCGAAATCGTCTGCACCTTGTCCACCGTGTTCACATCCAGCGCATTGGCCATTGCCACCGTAAGACTGTTTTGTGAAATAAAAATCGGGATAAAATTGTGCTTATCGCAAAGTTCTCGCGGCACCAGGTCCAGTGCTTTGGGTTCGATGTTGATTTCTTTTAAATCCACAAATGCGAAACCGAGTTGCTCGCTTAAAGCTCTGGCGATTTGTTCTTCACTGGATACGCCGCGCGCGACCAGAACTTCACCGAAAAAACGGCCCGTCGCGCGCTGTTCGTCGAGCGCTTCTTCGAGTTGAACGGCATTGATAAGACCGCGGTCAATTAAAACCTGTCCCAATTTACGCTGATCAATCGGTGGCAAGAGAAAAACCCCTAAGTTCAGCTGGGAGCTGGGAGAAAATCAGCTCGAACAAAGCTAACTCGAAGTAAAAATTGTCGTTTGCTTCGAGCTTCGAGCTTCGAGCTGGGTTTCTCATCTTCTAAATACTTTCATTAGATTAAATATCGGCAGCAGCACCGACAGCGCAATAAACGCCACCATCAGACCCATCGCCAGCAACATGAACGGCTCTAAAAGCGATGTGAGATTTTTGATTGTGTACTCAATTTCAGGATCATAAAATTTAGATATTTCCTCGAGCATTTTATCGATAGACCCTGACTTTTCTCCGATGGAAACCATCTGCACGACCATCGGCGAAAAAAGACCGCTGGCCTTGAACGGCTCGACAAGCGAGCTACCGGCGCTGATAGCCAGGCGAATGTCTTGCACCGCTTTTTGGATCACGACATTCGTAATTGTTTTTTCCACCACCAACAGGGCCTGAAAAATCGGAACCCCGGAACTGGTCAGCGTAGACAGAGTTCTGGCAAACCTCGACACCTGGATTTTCGTGTAAAGGTCTCCGAATATCGGCACTTTTAGCAACCACCGATGAAAACGTATTTTTCCGGGGCCAAAACTCACTGCCCGACGAAAATAAATGACTCCGCCCACAAGCAAAACCAAAATAATGTGCCAGAACCTCTGCAGCACCCAGCTAGCACCCAACACAATCTGCGTAGGCAGAGGCAGCGCCGCTTCGGAGGCCTTGAACACCATCACAAACTTCGGTAGTACGCCCACCAAAATAAAATTCACGATCAAAAATGAAAGAACAACCAGCACAATTGGGTATGTCATCGCGGACATCACACGCGAATAAATTTCCATCTCTTGTGTGCCTAGAGTAGCCAGACGTTCCAACACTTGGTCCATGATACCGCCGGTTTCGCCTACACGCACCATGCTCACGAATAATTCCGAAAAAATACCCGGATACTTCGCCAACGCCTCCGAAAGGCTCGAGCCACCCTGTATCGATTGCCGCACGTCTTCAAGAATAATTTTGAATTTCTTATTGGTCGTCTGTTCACAAATTGTCGATAAAGCAGGAAGAAGTGGCATGCCCGAGCGGATCAGCGTGGCCAGTTGCCTGGTGAAAATGACCACTTCCTGTTTTTTGAGTCCCTGAAAACGGTCGGTAAAACTGCCTAGAAAAGGAATGAGGGCGGAGGGCGCTTTGATTTCTAAAACCGTGTAGCCCATTCGGTCGAGATTGGCGGCGACACTGGCTTCGTTGTCCGTGTTCAGTGCTCCAACAATCAACTCGCCCTGTTGGTTTCTGGCACGATAGGTAAAAGCCGTCATAGTCAAGCTGGGAGGTCGGAGATCGGAGCTAAGCTCATCGGGCAACTCTTATTTTTGGCCGTTCCTCCAACATCTGCATGGCTTCTTTCGCGCTGGTGCGCGCCTCAAGGAGTTCATCACTAACCTTCGTGTAGTCTTTCTTGGCCTCTTCCGCCCAAGGGCTGCGCGGATAATCCGAAATGAGCGTGGAAAAAGTGTTCTTCGCTTGTTTGAAATCTTTCAAATCGTGCCACTGGATCAAACCTACCCGGTATTTGGCTTCAGGCGCGCGCTCACTGTCCGGAAATTGTTTATAAATGAGTTCGTACTGGCTCAGCGCCTGTTTTTTCCTGAACCACTTATCTTTACGCACGCTTTCAATCCCTTTATCCTTGTCCATATCGGTAGCCATATCAAATATCTTTTCGACCATACTAAGATTTGCAGTTTTGTCGATCAATGTATACGAATTCTCAATATCCTCTTGCTTGCGGCCCAACGCTTCCCTTTCCTCTTTGGAGAATAAGATCCTTGGCGTGATAAAAACCGCCAGTTCAGTCTGTTCCACATCTTTCTGCGAACGGCTGAAAAGAAAACCAATAAGCGGTAAGTAACCAAGCACCGGTATTTTATCGTCGGTACGATTGTCTGTTTGCCGGATTAGTCCTCCGATGACAAGAGTCTCGCCTTCTTTGATGCGCACCGTCGTGTCCGCTTCGCGCGTGTCAATCTCGGGTCCTGCGTCGAGCGCATGGGCAAGGGATGAAACTTCCGGATGCAGACTCATCGTGATGTAGCCATCGTCGTTTATCTGAGGACTGACCTTTAAAGTCGTTCCGATATCGACAAATTTGGTCGTTTCCGTAGTGCCCGAAGTTGTTTGTGTTCTTTCCTTGTAAGGGAATCGCTTTCCAATGACAATTCTGGCCTCTTGGCCGTTGATAACCGCAATGGAAGGAGAAGCTAAAAGATGCGCTTTCCCGCTACGCACTAAAGCATCTATCGTGGCGGTTATAGTCATGCCTTTCACAACCAACTTAGTTAAATTAAGTTGGCCTGCAGGAAGCGTCGCAGATGATGTTGGCAACCTGATACCGCCATTTAATTCTTCGGCGATGAGCGAGTTGCGGCCAAACAATCCTGAGCCGGGCGCATAATCCGCATTCCAGGTCACACCCAGAGATTTCAGGTCACTTGACGAAATATCCAGGATCTTCGCTTCAATCAACACCTGTTTCGGCGCCAAATCGATTTGACTTATAAGGTTCTTGATCTTATCAATGTTCTCCCGATAATCCGTGATGATAATACTGTTGGCAGTTTCGTTGATTTTCATGTCCCCTTTGTTCGATAAAATTTTTCGGGTCATGTTCTGGGCTTGGGTAGCCGTCAAATATTTGAGTTGAATCACCTCGGTAAAGATATCCACCAAAGAAGCATCCCCGGTGCTGATATAAATCACGCCTTCTTTTTTTGAATAATTGAGCCCGTTTGCTTTTAAAATCGCTTTCAGGGCTTTTTCGACCGTGATCTCTTGCAGATTGATCGTAACTTTTCCTTTGATGTCGGGTCCGGTAAGAAGATTAAGGCGATAGGTGAGAGCTAATGATCGCAGCACATTGGCCAAATCCGCGTCTTTGTATTCAACGGTGATCGTCTGCTGCAAACGCTCTTCCATTGTGGAAATTCCGCCGGCACTGGCGCCGGGAGTCAACTGATCGACTGCCCAACCAAGGTTCAGCCCAGACAACAAAAACCCGATCAAGACACCCAATGCCACAAGCCTGCCGCTGAGATTCATTTTTTAAACTCCGCTTGAGAGCCTTTCAAACTAAGCACATGATCCACGGTGCCATCGGACAAAATGACGCTATCGCTCAATATTTTTTTTACCTTATAGCCGCCTACTGTCGAATTGACTTGAAACACGTCCCCGTTGATAATGGCGCTGGAATTTTTTAGGTCAAAGGTGATCCCTTCGAGCGAAAATTGAGATTCCGGCAGCAACTCCACCGGCCTGGCATTCGAGGCAAGAATATCGCGCTGTCCCGGTAAATTGTCCGGTGTTTGTGCTCCTTTCAGCGCGCCTCCCTCCGGATTGTCAGACAACAAACAAGACACCAGCAGTCTCACCGACGAGCCGCCAATCTCGATTTTTTTTTCTTTGGGTTCCAAAATCTCCATTTCCTCCACCCGTAAAAATGGGGAAATCGACTCAATGGCCGCAATGTATTTGATCGCATTCAAGTACGTTGAAAAAAACTTCACTTCCAAAAATATTTTGGAATAGCCCTGCTCCTTGGCGATCCGTTGTTTCACGGAATCAAGCTTGATTTCTTTTGCCAATCGCGTGAATTCGCCCACCAACTGCGCCATGTTAAACCGCGAAGGAATTTGATTTTCAAGCAATTCAATCTGATTCGACAAAAGTTTGTCCTCTTCTTCCAGGGATTGAATTTTATCAGCCACCTGTTTATCCTGCGGTTCTTTGGACATTAAACCTTTCAGTTGCGCTTGTGATTTCAGGATCTGCGCCTTGTAGGACGTGACCTTTTTCGCCACCGGTTCCCGGACAATTCTCCAATACAAACCAAAGAAAAAAACCCCGGCGAGGACCGCAAGCGCCGCTTTTTCTCTGAACTTCAGCCTGCTCCAGTCCACTTCACTTCACATTCATCATGATTTCAAAACTATATACAGCCGAGTCCACGTCTCGCTGGGTATAATTGAAAACCACGTCGCTGAAATCATTGGGTTTTTTTAAATTTTCTAGAAAACTTACGATAAGTTCGTTTTTTGAAGTGGCGCCCACCACCGTTAATTTTTTATCAGCGTATGAAAGCTTCGTCACCCAGATTTCCTCGGGCATCAGCGAAGCAAGTTTTGACAAAATCTTCGAAAAATCCCTGTCCTCGCGCCCGGATTGATGAAAAAGAGACAGCTTTTCATCTAGAGAATTTTTTTTCTCAAGAAGTACTTTTTCTTTTGCGGCTAATTCCATCTGGCTGGACTGACGACGTGTAAGTTCCAAACGTGCGTTCTTTACTTGTTGGTTTAACGAATCCGCCTGCTTTTTGTAATAAAATACGTCCCATAGTTGTGGTACTACCAACGCCAAGGCCGCCAAACTGACGGCAACACCCACCCAATACACATTAATTTTTGGAAGATTTATCCGAGTGGCGGAAGTTTTTTTCTTTTCAACGGCAATTAGATTGACCACGCGTTCCTTGTCGATAAGTGGCGTCAAAGCCAAGCCGATCGCGGAAGCAAAAATCATAGCATCTTCGGCGATATTTTTTCGCTGGTTTTTAAGCACCTCCTGAATGCGCAAGGTCGCAAACGGTTCCACCCTTTCCACAGGTACCGCCAGACGATCGCTCAGAAAATTTTCCAAGCGTTTTAAACTTGCGGAACCTCCGGAAAGAACGACACGGTCAAATTTCGGAATCTGGGATTGCGTCACTTGGTAAGAAAAATATTTGAAAGAATGCTCGATATCGACCACTAGATTCTCTAACATCGAAATAAGCGCGTAACAAACTCCGATGGCCGGGTTTTTGGTTTTTTGCTCTTCAGACGGCACGTTCGCTTGAAGTTCGGGCGTCCAAAATTCTAGACCGTATTTCCTTTTTAAAGCCTCAGCTTCCTCTTCTTGTACCTGACAGGCTTGCGCGATTTGTTTGGTGAGCAATTTTCCGGTCACAGAAAGATTTCTCATAAAATATACGATACCGCCCTTTTCGACGATAAATACGCTTTCCTCCGCCCCAAGATCCAGCCACAAAACGACCTCATCGGAGTTGCGCGGCACTGTGCCGAATCTTCGCACATTGACAAGCCCCAACGGCGACACATGCACAGAAATAGGTTTTAAACCGACTTCGTTTAGCGCGACGCTTTTTTGCGTCAGGTTATCCATGGATACACAAACAACTGTCACGCGCTGTTGGCCGCCCATGGGCGCTTGGGCAGCCGGTCCCTCCCAACGAAAAAGCGCATACTTAACCTTGTCTTCATCTAAATCAAACGGCCGTAGCTGCCGGATTTTCCAACGGACGGCTTCCCTCAAATCTTCTTCCGACATGGGAGGAAACGTGAAATTGTAAGTCTGGGTTTCCTTGGCCGGAAGACCCATGATGACGTTCGGGCCCACCGGATTACGGCTTAAAATTTTCTCTAACGCCTGTTTGGTCTGACCCGGCTCCTCGTCCATCAAAACAACCTCGAAAAACCCGTTGGCGTCCTGGGCTAGTTGCACGAGTTTGATGCGGGTGCTTCCAAAATCAATCGCCACGGGAAGTCGCCGCGAACGCGATTGGTTTTCTACTACTTTGGCGGGTTTTGTTTTGGCTTTTTTAGGATTTTTATAATGAGTAAAAAGTGGTGAAACACGTTCCTGTCGAGCCGCCGAGCGCTCGAAAACTTTTTTAACGATATTATCTTGTTTTTTTTCGCTCATTCCTTGATCTTACTTTCTTGGCCTAGAGCTTCCTCAATTCTCGACAAACTCGCGGACGGCTTTGTCAGCCGAATCACTTCGTCCACCAGCTGCCTATAGTCTTTGGCGCCGTTGCAATAGGGATTGAAATCAAAAATACACTGACCATGAGAAGAGGATTCCGCCAACGTGATATTCATCCGGATCACGGTTTGAAGCATTTTTTCTTTGAAATAGTCTTTAAGCTGATCCAACATCTCGCGGGTCAATTTCTTCCGCATGTCCACGATGCATGGAAGAATGCCGAGAATTTCCAGTTCCGAATTAATGCGGTCTCGAACAACCTTGAGCGTCGAAAAAAGTTCCTTCATTCCTTCTAATGAAAAATAATGAGCTTGAATCGGCACCAGCACGCATTGAGCGGCCACCAGCCCGTTGATAGTCAAAAGATTCAATGAGGGCGAGCAATCCATTAAAATATAATCGTAAAAGCGAATATGGGCATTGAGCATTTTCCAAACACTGGTGCGAAGAAGCCTCTCACGGCCGAGAAGATCGGCAATCTCCAGCTGCGCTCCGGTCAACAACGAGGAAGCAGGCGCAATATCTAAATTTTTGACGTAGGTCGGTACAATCGCTTGCTCGAGGTCCAGATTATTCACCATCACGTCATAAATTGAAGAAGAAAATTGATCCACATTGACGTTTAGACCCAAGGAAGCATTCGACTGCGGATCAAGATCGATGATGAGTACCTTGAAATTCTTGCGAGCCAAACCTGAGGCTAGATTAATGCAAGTGGTGGTTTTTCCAACCCCTCCTTTTTGATTCACGATGGCAACGATCGTCGTCTTATTCGCGGGCTTATCGTTGAGAATATCGGCTGATAGTTGGCGACCGTTCAAGCGATAGCTTTCCAGTGAATTTCGCGTGAAGAAAGCTTTTAAATCCTCAAACATGTTAGATCCCCCAAACACGGCCATCAGATTCTGTATCCTTTGCTTTGCAAACGTTCTTGAATAATTCGGAGCGAATAACCTTCTTTTCTCATCTTCCGAATCTGATCATGCAATTCACGGACCTCATTTTTTTCGTACAATCGCCGATTGCCACGGCGGTCTTTGATTTTAAAAAGACCGAGATTGGTGTAATAGTTCACGGTGGCGGAAGACACACCCAATAACTTCACGAGTTCCTCCAAGGTGACCAGATTCTCACTCATAAAACATCCCTCGGCCGATAGATTTATTCCCAAACAGTAAATATTTCATATAAAAGTATTTACATTATATAAAGTACTTGATAACATACGCTATTAATTAATACTTTTACTTTACATTAAAATTAGATACTATTGATAAAATAATATAACTAATGGCCTTTAAGATCAACAAATAAATAAAAGGGCAGTGATATGGCTAGAGTTGATACTGGGAAAAGGCCGGCTAACCTCTGGGTCTATTTTAGAGGAATAGCGACTTCTTTGGACGCGATTTTTTGTATTTTGAGCATTAAAACGCCATCCCTATAAGTAGCCTTTGCCCCGTTAGGCTCAACCGCAGAGGGCAATTCGATGGATTTGTGAATAGTTTTAGCAGGAGTTTGGTTTTTCTTCTGGGCGGAAATGTTCAATTTTTTGTTGTCCTGAATGACTATTTTAATGGAATCCCGATTAACCCCCGGTAGATTCATAGCCACGGTCATATCGCTGGCGTTTTCCTTTATGACCACGCCCGGTTCTGAATCTAAAACTGTTTCCTCGACTATTGGCTCTTCCGTTTGCCAACTCGGCACCCCTTCCTCCTTCATCACTTTCGTGATTTCTCCTGTAATTTGCTTATACTGACTATTCAGTTGCTTTAATTTCTGCAAAAAAAGTCTATAATCCTCTTTAACCTCTTGAGTGTTGATATTGCCTTGGTTGTTCGGGTCCGTAGCACCGCTGAACTGTGGGGTCCCAAGAGAACACGTCAATAAGACCACAAATACAAAAAATGTCTTTAATATCTTCGACATGGCGGCTCCTGCTAGACCTTCAATTCCCGACTACCCGGCTTTATAAGAGGAATTTTTCTCTCTCGACATAACGGGCATTCGGAAGGACGATAGGTCTTGATGTGAATCTTAAGAAGCGGGTGAAAATCCTGGGAAAAGATGGCAGCGCCATTGCTTCGGTCCACCAAAGACGCAACCGCCTCGATCTTGGCTCCCAACCCTTCGGCCAAATCGATGACTTCATAAATGGACTTCCCGGTCGTCACTACATCTTCCACCACCAGCAATTTTTCGTTTTTTTTGAGGCTGAAGCCGCGGCGCAGCACAAACGAACCATCCACACGCTCCGCAAATAGTGATTTCGCCTTGAGAGCGCGACCCATTTCATAAGAAACAACCATGCCCCCCAGCGCCGGACCAATCACGGTATCGATTTGGTGACCTTTGAGTTTCTTGGTCAGCGCCTTGCATAGCTTCTGAGCAACCCAAGGCTTTTGAAGCACCAGCGCGCACTGCATGTAATTGGGACTGTGAAGGCCACTGGAAAGAAGAAAATGACCTGTCAGGTACGCATTTTCTTTCTTAAATATTTTTAAGATGTCGTTTTCGTTCATGACGGCACATGCATAAGGGGCTTTTTTATAATTATTTCCTTAAACTTGTTCAACTAATCCCAATCTCTCGGATGGGACATGTAATCTTACTTGCTGAGAAATAATTCCAAAATTTCTTAAAGAAATGTTCACTGCTATCCTCTTAGCTTCCTTCCGAATACGATTTGAGGCTGTTGAGCAATATTCCTTATTGTTATCCACTAAAATTGAATTTCGGCCAAGCTGTAAAGCTGCAATGGCTGTTTGCCCGGACCCGCCAAATGGATCAAGAACTAAACCACCCTTAGAAGTCAGCAACCTAATAAAGAAAGATGGCAGCCCTATAGGATAAACGGCTGGATGACCAAAATTTTTTCCCACCAGCGGTAAACTCAAAATATTAGACGGTAATACCTTTTTTTTACCTACCCACTTCCTTAAATCTCTGCCAAAGCCACTATTGTTTTCAGAATTATGCCGTATCGCCGATTTGCCGTTCAAATTTGCCAAACGAACATCCGCCCATCTTCCCATAGGAACTTTAACA
The DNA here is from genome assembly GCA_964628355.1 of uncultured Planctomycetia bacterium. GTDB lineage: Bacteria > Omnitrophota > Gorgyraeia > 2-02-FULL-51-18 > 2-02-FULL-51-18 > CAZVNB01. The sequence continues at coordinate 11,915 of CAZVNB010000033.1, forward strand.
GCGCTTTGATTCATGTAAGGAGAATTACATTTTGCCAAATGGAAGCAATATTCCCACCCGTCCCGAAGTCTTGTAGGCCAAAAACCCGGCATAGGGTTGGTTTTATGCCATATATAATCATCAATAGCATACCAACCTAACTCAGAAAGTCTCTGTATCGTTTTCCAAACATAACGATGCCTTACTCCGTTTACAACCTTATCTTTAATATTTATAACAAGGCTACCTTTTGGTTTCAAAATATCGTAAAAAGCTTGATGAAAACTAGAAAACCAATCCACAAAAACATCGGGAGGGATACTGTCGTAATGTTTTTTTCTAGCATCAGCATACGGAGGAGATGTTACTATCAAATCGGCTATTTGACCCAGAGGAGGCAAAACGCTTCTACTATCACCATAAATTATCTGATAGTTTAAAACCTTACCTTTAGATTTTTTCTTATCCACTTTTCTTTCTCTGTTTATTTTTCTGTTATAAATTTAACAAATTTTGTTTGATCCAATTTCCCGTGGGTATCAACAAGCCCCATCTTAACGAATTCTTCTTTTAGTAAAAGGGCGCATTCTTTTTTATGTTCAATAGTATAAAATGGAAAAAAATTTCCTACTCTTGTTATTGCGAATTTATAAATATCAACCGGAGGCCTACCGCAAATAAAAGGAAATATAAACCCAGGTTCCCATGATTCGCAATTATCAGAAAATGGATAACCTTCGTTATTGCATCGCACACTCCGACTATCTTCATAGCTCCTAATAACACCGCCAGGTGGGGTTGCTTTTTCGGCTTTTGCCAAGCCCTCTAACCTCCGAATAACCCCTGGAACGTCTTGTCCGCCAACGGTATCTGACGATTTCTTGACAGAGGTGTAAATGCGAACGCCAGGTTTAAATCCAGGAGTTTTAATTTCAGCTACAACATCGCCTTCACGCGCCCCGTCCCAAACAGCTTCGATATTGCATTTCTTGCCTTTTAAAGATTTTCTCATCAATTCAACCGTTAAATACTGGTAGAAAACACCCATGTTCATTCTCTGTCTTTGCATTTCATAAGGAATTGCATCTAATTCAAAAATTTCTTCGACATTGCATTGCGAATAAAAATATACTCCTAAAATTGGGTCCGTTCTCTTTTTTAAATGTTTTATGCATAACTTAACCAATTCGTGAGGATTTTTGGTAACTTTTCTGATACTTCCAACTCGATCTCTGCACGTTCTGTCAAAAGCGGCATCAATCGCTTTCATTATTATTTGGTCCGGTAAGGGGGGTTTATGAGGCGGGAATAGTGCATGAGCCGCTAGCAAACTGCCTGCCTGTCTTGGATAAGGTTGGCGATGCGATTGTACCCCGCGAGGTGTCATCACCATGCAATATATAACTTTAAAATTAGATAATCAAACTTAATTTCTATTAAATTTATAATTCCCAGGCTGTTTTGTACGCATTGACGGATTCGGCGTATTGGATGAACTCTTTGTAAAATGGAAGCGAGGACAACGTAGCGCCGTCACCGATCACGATTAATTTTCGTCGGGCGCGCGTCATGGCCACGTTCATCCGCCGCGTGTCGTTTAAAAAGCCAAGTTCCCCCGTGAGATTGGAGCGCACCAACGAAACAATCACCAGCTCTTTCTCCCGCCCTTGAAATCCATCCACGCTGTCAATCTCGAGCTCCGGCATGGGAAACAGATTTGAAAGCAAGCGAACTTGCGCGCTGTAAGGACTGATCACGGCAATTTCACTCTCGGGAACGCCGAAGTCGATCATTTTTTTTAGCTCGCCAATCACCAGTTCGGCCTCTTCAGGGTTGTAACGACTCTCGGATCCGGTTTCAAGTCTTTCCTCAAATCCTTTTCCGGCAGTATCGATAAAAAGAAGTGGCTCGGTGGTGTCCAAATTTTTTTGCACGCCGGACAGGGTAGAAAGCGTTTGAGATTTCACGGACGGGTCGGCCACTAGCAGATTTTTATAAAACATTTTTGATGAAAAACCCATGATTTTCTCATTCATCCGGTATTGACGATTCAGCAGCGTTCGAAATTCCGGCGCGAGAACTTTGTAAAAACGTTCGAAAAGCGTAATCCCCAGCCCTTTTTGCTCGGCTTCTTTTGAACGCACCGTGGGCGGAAGCTGGAAATGATCCCCTGCCATTACCAATTTGTTCGCATGCGTAACCGGAATCCAACTGATCGGCTCGGTCGCCTGAGTCGCTTCATCGATTATCACCCAGTCAAATTGTTTTTCACGCACGGCGTGGTCTTGTATGGCTGTCAAAGTTCCAATGAATACTTGAGCCTCTTTCATAACAACTTTAAATATCTCTTTGTGTAACGTTTGGATTTCCTGCTTTAGAAGCGAAATTTCACGTCCAAGCGCCTGCTCTTCTTTTCGCCCGGGACTTCGTCTTTCCTTGTATCGGGTTTTCTTTTTCTTGAGCCGTGAAAACTCGGCTTCCGCCCGGTGAATGTCCTTGGTAAGTGGATGCAATGCTAATTTAAAATCAAGTGTATGTTCCCTCAAATGGCCGGCAATACGTGCAGGATGACCAAGTCTTAAAACATTGATTCCTTTTTCCACGGCCCGTTCTAAAATATTGTCACAGGCCGTATTGCTGGGAGCCGCCACAAATACAGATTCTTTTTTCGCCAGTGCCTGGCGAATGATTTCTATCAAAACGGTGGTTTTGCCGGTTCCTGGCGGTCCATGCACCAGCGCAACGTCTTTGGCTGAAAGCGCGTTTAGCACGGCTTGTTTCTGCGAAACATTCAGACCGTTGTCAAACCAGTGAATTTTTTCTGGGTCGACGTTTTCAAGAGCGGGTTTTTTAATTTCCAGAGAAATATCCCGAAGCCAGGCCAAGCGCGTATTTTGAGTTTGATACAGAGCTTCCATGGTTTCGTTGATGCGTTTGTACGTGCCACGGTTTACCGAACGATGCAGCTGGAAATTTCCATCGTCCAACCAATCAGGCAACTGGTCATAAAACGCCACTGTAATCGTCTGGGCTGATTTTTCGTAAACCGTGCCGGAAGGGTACTCTTCAAAATTGGCGGATTCAGGAACTAAATTCACTCTATCCCCGACTTCCAGCGAAAAAATAGGAAGCGGCATGTCGTTTTTTCGGATGAATGTGGCCAACACATGGCCGGCAGGGCTATAATGACGCTCATGAAGTTCCAAATGCAATAGCGCCTTTCCGCGCAACTCACGTTCGGCGGGGCCCAGATTCGTGAATTCTTTGCGAATCTCTTCAAATTCTTCGCGCTCCTCGATTTGAACCAGACTTTTTAAGAAAAGGAAGTATTCTTTATCCAGTGGAGGGAGTCCCAAAAGATCCAGATTCTTCGTTGATAATCTGAACGGCCTTGCGGTTGTTGGTAGTGGAGAAAACGCCGATAATTTTAAATCCGTCGCTGCTGGTGCCATAGACGTATCGCACTTCGATATTATTCGACCCGAGCAGCCGAGCGACGGGCGCTAATGTGCCCACTTTGTTTTCAAATTCGACCACGACCACGTCGCGCGCGACAGCTTTCGGCGCCAGGTGTTTCAAAGCCGTTTTCGCCTTTTTCGCATCGCGCGTGATAATTTGAAAGTACCCCCTATTTTTTACCGCGTACGCACAAAGATGGATGATATAAACACCGGCCATCGCCAAGGTCGCCGTGATTTGACCCAGTAGACCCGTTTCATTTTTGATTTCGAAATAAAGTTCTTTTTCGAGAGTGGCTCTAGCCATGAGATATCTCCTTCAATATTTTCTCAGCCGCAACCAGGGGCTGAGGATGTTGCGTGATCGGGCGACCCACCACGATATAATCAGCCCCAAAAGCTATTGCCTCTTTGGGCGTCACGATGCGTTTTTGGTCCCCATGAGGCGCCCAAACAGGACGAACGCCCGGTGTTACGATAAGAAAATTTTTTCCTGTCACGCCTCGGATCAATTTAATCTCCTGACCGGAGGCCACCACGCCGTCCAAGCCACAGCGCTGCACCAACACCGCCAAATCCTGTGCTTCTCGTTTCACTTTTTTTTTGATGCCGATCTCTTTTAAATCCATATCCGTTAAACTTGTCAGAACCGTTACACCGAGAACTTTGGGAGGCGGAATTTTCTTTTCACTGGCGATTTTATGCACCGCCTGCATGGAAGTGTACATCATTGTTTTTCCACCCAGCGCGTGCACGTTCATCATAAAAACACCCATTTTCGTCGCCGCCTCGCAGGCCGAACCCACCGTGTTCGGGATATCGTGAAATTTGAGGTCAAGAAATACGCGGCATTGATAGGAATGAATCATCTCGACAGCCGCAGGTCCTACGGATGTGAAAAGCTCCTTGCCAACCTTGAAAATTTTGACCAGGGGGGAAATTTTTTTGACGATTTTCTCCGCTTCGGTCAAATCTGAAAAATCGAGCGCGACCATGAGCACGTCTTCTTTTTTCATGGGGTTGCCTCCTTCATTGCCGGCGATTGACCATTTTTAAACCTTGATCGATCCGATCAGCTCTTTGAGATTTTTTAATTTTTCCTTTTTCATGAAATTCTCCAAACCTTCAAGCAGTTCAAGTGTAATCGAAGGATTCATGAAATTAGCCGTGCCGACCTGCACCGCCGAAGCGCCTGCGATCAAAAACTCGAGCATATCTTCGGTCCGAACGATTCCGCCCATTCCTAGCACCGGAATTTTGATCTTTTTACAGACTTCCCACGTCATTCGCACCGCAATCGGCCTCACACACGGTCCAGATAAACCCCCGGTTTTGTTCGCTAAAACGGGTCTGCGGGTTTTCACGTCAATAGCCATGGCAATAAAAGTATTGATCAGAGAAACCGCGTCCGCGCCGGCGCGTTCTGCGGCTATCGCCATTTTGCTGATGTCCGATACATCGGGCCCCAATTTTGCAATCAACGTTTTATCTGTCACCTGCCGCGTCGCCGAGACGACTTTTTCGATCATGCCCTCGTCATGCGCGAACATTTTAACAAGAGTCAATGCTTCGGACTTCACGCTATAAGGAACGTTCGGACAAGATAAATTTAATTCAAATCCATCAATGCCTTCGGCTTGATTCAAAATTTCGACAACCGAAACAAATTCTTCGGTGCTATAACCCATCACGCTCACAATAATCGGAATGTTCAGCTTCCGCAGATAAGGAAGTTTCTCTTCGATAAATTTTTCAGCTCCGGGATTTTGTAAACCAATCGCGTTCAGCATGCCAGAGGGCGTCTCGACAATGCGAGGAGGAGGGTTCCCGAGTCGGGGTTTGAGAGTAATGGTTTTGGTGACAATTCCGCCCAATCGTTTTAAATCGAAGAAATTTTCAAATTCTTTCGCGTGGCCGAATGTGCCAGAAGCCGCCAGCACAGGGTTTAGAAGCTTAATTTTCCCTATTTGTACGGAGATATCTAATCCCATAATATCTCCGAAGATTTGAACACGGGACCTTCCGTGCATGCAATCGCAAAACGAAAACCAGACTGGAGACTGGAGGCTGGGGACTGGAGGCTATTTTCTTTGGTCTGCAGTCTGCCGTCTGCGGTCTGTTGTCTTACTTTGATCGCACATCCCAGACACGCCCCGAACCCGCAAGCCATCGGCACTTCCACGGATACTTCGCAAGGCACTTTGTATTTCTCGGAAATGGCAGAGACTGCTTTTAACATCTGGGTAGGACCACAACTATAGATTTGAGACTGGAGACTGGAGACTGGAGACTGGAGACTACGGTTCAAGAGCTCAGTAATAAATCCACGGTGACCTTTAGAACCATCGTCCGTGGCAATAAACACATTCACGCCAAGTTTTTTAAATTCTTTTTCGCAAAGCAAAAGCGTTTTATGACGCGCTCCGAGCATCACATTCGTTTCCGCAATGTTGGCGGCCTTGTTTTTTATCAGAGTTTCAGCCAAATGGTAGAGTGGAGGAATCCCCACACCGCCGCCCACCAAAAAAATGTTTGTCTTCCGTCTCCTGTCTGCAGTCTGCGGTCTTGAGTTGAACCCCTTTCCCAAGGGCCCGATCACGTCAAGCGCATCCCCTTTTTTCACTTTCGACAAAAGTTCGGTGCCCTTGCCAACCATGTGGTAAAGAATTGAAAAAACGTCCTTTTTTGCGGCCAAAAAACTAAAAGGGCGTCCCAGAAGCGGGTCGTAGGAATTATGCGCGCAAAGAATTTGAACAAACTGGCCCGGACGGGCGGCTGCGGCAATATCCCGCGAGCGCAGTTTGAGCATCCAGTGGCCGGGAGCTATTTTTTCATTACCAATTACTGAACAATTTTTTTTATACATGCGCCGGCAATGACGGGGTTGTGATGTTTTCGTGATACATCTGAAGCGAGGTCACTTTCATGGACTTTTCTTTCATCGCACGAATGCCGAGCACGGAGGCAATCGACCCCTCGATTGTCGTCACACACGGAACACCACGCGAAACAGCCAACGAACGAATCACAATTTCATCTTGCCGCGGTTTTTCTCCGCTGGGGGTGTTGATCACCAAATCCAGTTTCGATTGTTGCAGTAAATCAGTCGCGTTTGGACTTCCCTCTTTGATTTTTTTTAGCTCTTCGGCGGGCACGCCATTTTTCTTTAAGATATCCGCCGTTCCTTTTGTTGCCACTATTTTAAACTTCATCTCGTAAAGCGCTTTTGCAATCGGAACGATCGCGTTTTTGTCGCGGTCTTTCACGCTGACAAACACGGTGCCTGCCAGAGGCAATGTGGAATTGGCTGCCATTTGTGCCTTGGCAAACGCCAACCCAAAATCCACGTCGATCCCCATCACTTCGCCGGTGGATTTCATTTCGGGTCCGAGTAGGATGTCTACGCCGCGAAAACGCACAAAAGGAAGCACCACTTCTTTTACCGAATAGTAGAAAGGAGTGATTTCCTTGGTAAAATTCATGTCTTTTAGTTTTTGGCCCACCATGATTTTTGAAGCAAGTTTGGCCAATGGCACCCCAATGGCCTTGGAAACAAAAGGAATCGTACGCGAAGCGCGCGGATTAACCTCGAGCACGTACACGACGCCTGCTTTGACGGCAAACTGTACGTTCATAAGTCCGATAACGCCGAGTTCTTTGGCGATCGCGCGGGTCTGGCGTTTGATTTCTTCAATCACTTCTTTGTCCAGGGAATACGGCGGAAGCGAACAAGCGCTATCCCCCGAATGAATTCCGGCCTGCTCGATATGTTCCATGACGCCGCCCACAACAAAGGTTTCTCCGTCTGCAATCATATCCACGTCCACTTCTTTGGCGCCTTCTAAAAATTGATCCACCAAAATCGGACGATCGTATGAAATATCCGTGGAGCGTTTCATGTAATTTTCAAGAGATATCTCGTCATAAATAACTTCCATGGCACGGCCGCCTAGCACATAGGACGGACGCACAAGTACGGGGTAACCGATAGCCGAGGCCTCTTTTTTTGCCTGTTCAAAATTGACCGCAGTGCCATTGACCGGCTGTTTGAACCCAAGTTTATCGAGCAGTTCTTTGAATTTCTTTCTGTCTTCGGCGCGGTCGATGGCCTCAGGGCTTGTCCCGATAATCGGGACACCCGCTTTTTTAAGTGATAAAGCGAGGTTGAGCGGCGTCTGCCCGCCAAATTGCACAATGACTCCGTTTGGTTTTTCCTTATCCACGATGTTCATAACATCTTCGAAGGTGACGGGCTCGAAATAAAGCCGGTCGGATGTGTCATAATCGGTCGAAACCGTTTCGGGATTGCAATTAACCATGATCGTTTCATATCCGATTTCTTTCAGAGCAAACGCCGCGTGGCAGCAGCAATAGTCGAATTCAATGCCTTGGCCGATGCGGTTGGGCCCTCCGCCCAAAATCATGATTTTTTTTCTTGAAGTCGTTCGGACTTCATCCTCGGCTTCGTAGGTCGAATAATAATAGGGAGTGAACGCCTCAAACTCCGCCGCGCAAGTATCGACCAGTTTATAGGAAGGGATAATATCCCATCCCTTTCTTTGTTGCCTGATTTCCGTTTCCGTCTTATGGAATATTTCACCCAATTGAATATCTGAAAAACCCAGTTCTTTCGCACGCCGCATGGTTTCTTTAGAAATGACGTCGCCGGCTTTGACCATCACCGTGATTTCTTTTTCAAATTCAACGATTTCAAATAAATTTTCCAAAAACCATCGGTCAATCTTGGTGATCTCGCACAATTTCTCCACGCTCATGCCTTCCAGCAAAGCGCGCTTCAAGTAAGCAAAACGTTCAGCATTGGGTGTTTTCAGATTTTCGATCAGATCGCCTGTGGCTTGCTTGGATTCGAAACCGGCCACCTTGATCTCAAGACCTCTTAAACCCTTTTGAAAGGCTTCCTTGAAAGTGCGTCCGATAGACATCACCTCACCCACCGATTTCATCTGCGTTGTCAGCGTGGTGTCTGCGCCCGGAAATTTTTCAAACGCGAAACGTGGTATTTTTACGACACAATAATCAATGGCGGGTTCGAAACTCGCGGGCGTTTTTTTCGTGATATCATTCGGGATTTCATCCAGCGTATAACCCACGGCGAGTTTTGCCGCAATTTTTGCGATCGGAAAACCCGTGGCTTTGGAAGCCAGCGCCGAAGACCGGGACACACGCGGATTCATTTCGATCACGACCATGCGTCCATCTTTTGGATCGATCGCAAATTGAATGTTCGACCCGCCAGTCTCCACGCCGATTTCGCGGATACAAGCGATCGCCGCATCACGCATTTTTTGGTATTCGCGATCGGTGAGCGTCTGAGCCGGGGCCACCGTAATTGAGTCACCCGTGTGCACGCCCATTGGATCAAAATTTTCTATTGAGCAGATAATAACTACGTTATCCTTTTTGTCGCGCATCAACTCCAGTTCAAATTCTTTCCAACCGACGATTGATTCTTCGATCAAAATTTCATGCGTCATCGAAAGCTGAAGTCCCAACGCCGTGATTCTTTGAAATTCTTCCATCGTTGTGGCGATGCCGCCACCCGTGCCGCCCAGAGTAAAGCTGGGACGTATCACAAGAGGTAGCTTGATCTCCTCCAATACTTTCATGGCTTCTTGCGTGGAGTGCGCAAGGCCCGAGCGTGGAAGATCGAGCCCTATTTTCTGCATCGCTTTTTTAAAAAGTTGGCGATTCTCCGCTTTTTGAATGGATTCAATATTGACGCCGATCATTTGCACGCTGTATTTTTTGAAAATCCCCGCCTCGGTCGCCTTGACGGCAAGGTTGAGGCCCGTTTGTCCGCCAAGCGTCGGAAGCACCGCGTCCGGACGTTCTTCCTGAATGATTTTTTCCAAAAAATCTACCGTGATCGGCTCGATATAAGTGCAGTCTGCCGTCTGAGGATCCGTCATGATCGTCGCTGGGTTGGAATTAATCAACACAACCTCATAGCCGTCTTCGCGAAGCGCCTTACAAGCTTGCGTGCCGGAATAATCGAACTCGCAGGCCTGCCCAATCACGATGGGGCCTGAGCCAATGATGAGAATTTTTTTAATGTCCGTGCGTTTTGGCATCCGCGCCTTTCTTAAAATCCGTCATCATCTCAATAAACTTATCGAAGTGGTGCACAGCATCATGCGGCCCGGGAGCAGCCTCCGGATGGTATTGCACCGAAAATATGGGTAGTTTTTTATGCTGCATCCCTTCACAGGTGTTGTCATTTAAATTAACGTGGGTCATCATAACATTTTTGTCGGTGATCGAATCCATGTCCACCGCAAAACCATGATTCTGGGCCGTGATGTGCACACAACCTGACTTAAGATCTTTCACCGGTTGATTGCCGCCATGATGGCCAAATTTGAGTTTGAAAGTTTTTCCGCCAAAAGCCTGGCCCAAGATTTGATGCCCCAAACAAATTCCGAAGATCGGTATTTCATCCAGCAGCCCTTTTACGGTGTTCACCATGTAAGGAAGCGCTTCCGGGTCGCCGGGCCCGTTGGATAGAAAAAGTCCATCCGGTTGATAAGATAGAATCTCATTTTTTGTGGTCGTAGCCGGAACAACCTTTACTTGGCAATTTCTCGAAGCCAAATTTCTCAAGATATTGAGTTTGATCCCCGAGTCGATGGCTACGACATTAAACTTTCCCTCCCGGTTCCAATCATAAGGCCTTGCGCACATCACTTCCTTGATTAAATCACGCCCTAGTAGCCCCGGGGATGAAACCGTTTTTCTCACTAAATTTTTTTCGTTCAGATCCTGGGTAGAAATCGCGCCTTTTTTCGCGCCTTGTTCGCGCAAATGTTTGGTCAATTTTCGCGTGTCAATGCCTTCGATGCCCACGACGCGATTTCTTTTTAAATAAGAGCCTAACTCTTCGCTCGCGCGCCAGTTGGAATAAATACGGCTCAGCTCTTTGACGATGAAACCTTCGACAAAAGGCCGCGTCGACTCGACATCCTCTTGGTTGACGCCATAATTGCCAATCAAGGGGTAAGTCATGCACACCATCTGCCCCTTATAGGAAGGGTCTGTAAGAATTTCCTGATAGCCGGTCATGCTGGTGTTGAATACGACTTCCCCGTAGGCTTCACCCTCGGCCCCAAAAGAATACCCGCGAAATGTAAGTCCGTCCTCCAATGCCAGGACTGCTTCTTTTCGCCTCAACAAATCTTTCCTCCTTGCAATACATGGCGGCCTTCGCAAAATACGTCCGTGGCCATTCCTTTCATTTTCCAACCTAAGAATGGCGAATTGGTGGACTTGGATTCCAATTTTCCTTTTTCCACCACCCACTCGGCATTCGGATCAAACACAGTCACGTCCGCCAAAGTTCCTTCGGATAAATGTCCGCGGTCGATTTTTAAAATCTCTGCGGGGGCAAGTGACATTTTTTTCACAAGATCGGAAAAACCAAGCACTTTTTCCTCGACAAGTCGAAGCGACAACGAAAGCGAGGTCTCCAGGCCAATAATGCCAAAAGGCGCTTTGTCAAATTCTGCATCTTTTTCATTGTCCGTATGTGGCGCATGATCAGTGGATATAATATCCAGCGTCCCGTCTTTCAAAGCTTCCTTGATGGCCTGCACATCGCTGTCGGTGCGCAGCGGCGGGTTCATTTTAGCGTACGTATTATAGTGTAAAACCGCCTCATCGGTGAGATGAAAATAATGGGGACAAGTCTCGGCCGTCACGTGCGAACCTTGACGTTTTGCTTGACGAATAATTTCAATCGATTTTTTGCTCGAGATGTGGCAAAAATGTAGCCGTCCACCCGTAAGGTCCGCCAATTGAATGTCCCGGGCAACTTCAACGCTTTCGGCCTCCACCGGAATTCCAGGAAGACCGAGTTTTGTGGATACAAAACCTTCATTCATACAGCCACCGCAGAAAAGTCCTTCATCCTGACAATGAACCATCAGCACCAAATCAAATTTTTTTGAATACTCCAGGGCGCGTCTTAAAATATTGGAATCGGTGATTGGCCTGCCATCATCGGAAAGCGCAACAGCCCCTCCTTTTTTAAGTTCACCAAATTCCGTAAGTTCTTTTCCCTCCTGTTTTATCGTCACAGCACCCACGGGCCAAAGACGGATCAAATGCAGCCTTTGAGCTTCCTGACGCATAAATTCCATATCTGACCGCCTATCTGCCACAGGATTGGTGTTTGGCATCGGGCAAACGCCGGTGAAACCGCCTTTAAGTGCCGCCCGCAGCCCCGTTTCGATTGTTTCTTTGTATTCATAACCAGGCTGCCTTAGGTGTACATGCACATCAATGAGACCGGGACACACCACTTTACCTTTAGCATCAATTTCCTTATCTGTTTTTTCTGAAATCGACTTCGCCACCTTCTTGACTTTTTCATTTTCAATTAAAAGATCGAGGATATCATCCACTTTATTTTTAGGATCCACCACACGCCCATTCTTGATCAAAATTCTCATTTTAAATTCCCTGTCATTGACAATGGCATCATCTTTCCACCAAAGTCGTTAAAAATAAAACGGCCATCCGCACCGCAACGCCATTGGTCACCTGATCCAAAATCACCGATTGCGCCCCGTCCGCGACTTCGGCTGAAAGTTCAACACCGCGGTTGATGGGACCCGGATGCATGATGACCACGTCCTTCTTGGCCTTTTTCATCCGCTCGTTGGAAATACCGTATTCGGCCGCATACTCCCTCAAGGAAGGAAAAAAAGCACCTTGCTGCCGTTCCAGCTGGATTCTTAAAATATTGAGCACATCCTGTTTTTCAATGATGCTGTCCAAATCATAGGCCACCTCTACCCCCAGTGCTTCGATTTTTTTGGGGATCAGCGTCGGAGGTCCGCATACCGTCACCTTAGCGCCAAGTTTTTTGAGACCCCAAATGTTGGAACGCGCCACGCGGGAATGAAGAATGTCGCCGATCAGACAAATGTTCAGTCCTTTAATTTCCTTTTTCTTTTCACGAATGGTAAAAATATCAAGCAATCCCTGAGTGGGGTGTTCATGAATGCCGTCTCCGGCATTAATCACACCGGTTTTAAGAGTGCGCGCGAGATATTCAGCCGAACCCGAAGAGGAGTGCCGCATCACAATCGTATCCACTTGCATGGCTTCGATGTTTCTTGCCGTATCGCGCAAGCTTTCTCCTTTTGAAGTGCTGGACCCTGCGGATTGAAAATTGAGTATGTCGGCCGACAAACGCTTGGCGGCTAGTTCAAAACTCGTGCGTGTTCTAGTGGAGGACTCAAAAAAAAGATTCGCCACGGTTTTACCTCGCAAAGCCGGAACTTTTTTTATCTCACGAGTCGACACTTCTTTGAACGATTCTGCCGTCTGAAGAATAAGCTCGATTTCTTCTTTTGAGAGCTCCTCTACCGATAAAAGATCTTTTCTATTCCACCGGAGCTGTCCTTCTTCCATCTTCTGCGTTCTATTTTCTATCATTTGCCGATGACCACCACTTCTTCAGTGCTGTCGGTTTCTGACAGCCGCACGTGCACGATTTCCTCATCACTGGTGGGAATGTTTTTCCCGATGAAATCCGCGCGGATAGGCAGCTCCCGATGGCCGCGGTCGATCAACACCGCAAGCTCTATTTTTTTTGGACGGCCAAAATCCACGAGCGCGTCCAGTGCCGATCGTACCGTCCGGCCCGTGTACAACACATCATCCACCAACACAATGGTTTGTCCGTCCAAATTGAAATTAATTTCGGTTTTACGAATCACCGGTTGTTCGGCCACACGCGTCAAATCGTCGCGATAAAGATTGATGTCAAGAATACCGTTTGGCACTTTGCGGCCGGAAATGAATTCGATAGCTTTACCGATACGCTCGGCGAGAATCACACCGCGAGTCTGAATCCCTATCAGAGCAAGCCCCTCCACCCCTTTATTTTTTTCGAGAATCTCATGGGCCATGCGGGTGAGCGTGCGTTCGATGGATGCGCCGTCGAGAACAAGTTTCAGCATGGGGCGAATTTCGGGCAGAAAAAATCCCACGACAGCGTGGCGTGGGATTCAATATTTTGGATAATTTTCATGTATCTCCTTTTTGAGCCTCTCAGGACCCATTTAAAAGGTGGAAGTTTAAAGCTTTCGAGAGTATACCCGCAAATTTTGGTCGTGTCAACGGCCTTTTTTAAACTATTTTTGGCTCGACACTACCGCGTAGGCCCTAAATTTGGAAGTTAGGTTCTCCAAATCCATATCATATATCTCTTTAAGAGCCTCCTTCAATGAAACGCCGGACGCCGTTTTTTGCAGAAACGAATAAAATTTCTTTTCATCGTTATTAAGAATCAGGTATCGAACAAAAAGTTCGCTTTCATGGTAAAAAATACCCTTCGCTTCCGGCGTTTCGGGATAATTTTTCATCGCAACCAATTGATCCAGCGGAATGAAATCTTTCTCCGGAACCCTAGCAATAGTCCGAAAGTTGTATTCATTGCCATCTGCCTGCAACGCAATGGCCTTGTAAGACATGAACTCGGCAAAGCCTTCATTCAAATAAAGAGGCACTGTGCCTTTTAAAAATCGATAAACAACAATGTGTGTAATTTCATGAGCCAGCACTTTTTGAGGTGTTAGATAAAACGGCTCTCGATAAATAAAAAGTTCGGTACCGTTCGTATAGGCTTCGGCGCCTGGCAACCGCTCGCCGGGTTGTTTATTAAATTCCTGCCAAGATATTTTATTTTCAAAAATATAAATATGACATTTCGTGGACCAATGGTCTTCGGAAACACCAAACATATCCTTGATCCATCGGTAAGCGACTTCCGCGTGAACATAAACGGTTTCGGCTTCTTTTTCGTCACGAAAGTGATAAACAAAATGTTCCGTTTCTGCGTGCTTCCAGAGATCGCGATCTATTTGCAACGCCGCACGTCCATCTGCGCTCACACTTCGGTCGGAGAGATCGCGCCAGTCAACGATTTTAACTAAGGATTGGGAAAACGACGAGGGAACAACGAGGAATGAAATAAAAAAAGTTAAAAAAACAGTGCGCGAGACGCGCTCACACACAGCGCGTCAAAACAACCTTCGCTTTTTTTGTTGTTTTTTTGGAAGCTCGATTCCTTCGGAACGGATCTGATCCGACTGCGCGAGAAACAAGGACGCGTCTTCCGGTAGAAGAATCCAATCCGGCGTGCCTGTCACCACGTCCGTCTCTGACGAATGCTCGCGGGAATAATAAGAAATCAGCCGTTTGGCTTCCGTAAAACTGATTTTAACGCCATCCCATAGAATTTTTTTCACCGAACCACCGGCTTTGAATACACCTTCCACCCAATCATAATAACCGCTGGCATAACTTCCGTTTTTTTGTTTCAAGACGTAAGCGGGAACTCCATAATAATTATAGTAGCCTTCGAGGCTTCTAAAATTTCTTCTGGGTTCACTCATAGCGCCGATGATCTCCGTTTGGTAAATCAATAATTGCAATATATCACTTCGTAAAACAAAGTCAATAGTACAAACATAATATTTTTTAAAAAAATTTTCCGTACAAGACGGATTCATCGTCTCGCGAAAAGTTTCATTTTTTAAATCATTCGGAGATAGAGAATTAAAAGAAGGAGGGAGAAAAAAAGAAGTAACATATTGATCCAGCGCAACAACTCACCCCGTGCTTTTCATCCCAAACGCAATACCGTTTACGGTTAGAAGCAGGATTTCGTCAATTTTTCGGCGATCTTCGTCACTCAGCGATGCAGTTTTGTTTTTTAACTCTTCTAAAAACCGGACTTGCAGGTAGTTCAACGGGTCGACGTACGGATTTCGCTGACGGATTGAGTCGCGTAAAACACGGTGCGTGTCCAAAAGCTCCTTCTGCGAACTGACTTCAAGCACCTTGGCTACGGCCCTTTCGTGTTCAGAAGCGATGAGCCCATGGATTGATTTCCGAAGCGAAATATCTTGCGCAAGCTCGGCATATTGCGCGGCCATGGACAAATCTGTTTTGGCCAAAGACGTTTGCACGTTATTAATGAGAGAGCGAAAAAACGGCCACTCCTGGTACATTTCCTGTAGTTCGGCCGCACCATGCTCCCCTCGATCTTGCATGTACTGCTCCAGCGCGTAACCGATCCCATACCAAGCCGAGATAATGTAGCGAGACTGGATCCAGCTAAACACCCAAGGGATCGCACGAAGTTCTTCAAACGTTTCTTTAGAACCACGCAGCGCCGGGCGTGAGCCAATCTTGGCCATTTTAAGAACGCGAATCGGCGTCACCTGGTTATAAAAATCAAGAAAATGCGGTGTATCGAATACCAGTTTCCTATAGTGCGCGTAGGAAAGATCTGAAAGAAGCTCCATGCGGTTTTCCCAGCCGGGTATCTTTTTATTTTTCTCGACTTCCTTTTTGCTGACGAGATTGGTCCATACAACCGCTGTGATCATTTGCTCGAGATTTCTCTCAGCGATCACGGGATTGGCATATTTTTGTGCCACCACTTCTCCTTGCTCAGTCACCTTAATACGTCCGGAAGAAGCCGCAAAAGGTTGGGCAAGAATTGCACGGTGAGATTCTCCACCCCCGCGATCGATGGTTCCGCCTTTTCCGTGAAAAAGGTCCAGTTTCACATGGTATCGCTCGGCTGTTTCATGCAATTTTTTCTGCGCCAAGTATAGTTTCCAATTCGCCGTGAGATACCCACCGTCCTTAGAACTGTCCGAATAACCGAGCATGACTTCCTGCACGTTATTGCGTGATTTAAGATACGAACGATACACGGGAATTGAAAAAAGAGATTCCATCACCTCATGCGCACACTCTAGAGATCGGATCGACTCAAAAAGCGGAATGAGGCCAATACAGCTTTTCTTAACCTCTTTTTTAGAAATGCGAATCAGTCCTTTTTGCTGTGCCAAATAAAAAAGTCCGAGAATGTCTTCGCTGCCCTCGGTCATGCTGACAATAAAATCTTCCACCACTTTTGAATCAACTCTTTCCTGAATAAAACGCATGGTCTCCAACTGCTGTAAAAATTCCCGCGAGACGGGAGACAAAAAAACATTGGGGCTGATTTTTGTATTCAACAATATTTTCTTGAGAATCGCGCCGGATTCGTAGGGAGCATCAGGGAAAATTTCTAAAAATACTTGTTTGATTTTTTTCGCATGGTCGCGGAAATCAAGACTCGCCAAATGGAAACCAAAAAAATGCACCTGATCGATCAGTTTGTCGAAATCCGAGACAGACAAAGTCCCTTTGTGCGCCCGAAGACTTTCTCTGACAATCGTCAAATCCTTCAAAAACTCGGCCGGAGAGTAACCGGGCTTGCGATGGCGCATCAGATTATCAAGTTTTTGGTGCATAAACGAAAATTTCTTCCGGTAAATCTCGCTCGATTCAAACCGTTCAAGCTCAGCGGCAAGCGCTGGCATCGCTTTGGCGTCCTCCGCTACAGAATCCATAAGTTTTTTGCTGACTTTTACGACGTCCAGCGACTGACTGTGTTTGCGAATCAAGTCTTCAATGGCTGCCAAATAAACTTTCAAAATGAGTTTTTTTTGTAAACCTGCCGTTTTTTTTGTGATTTCACACGTGACGAATGGATTGCCGTCGCGATCGGCTCCCACCCAGGAGCCGAAATAAACGAATGGATCGATCGCCAAATCATTTTTTCCGAAAAATCGGTTGAACTCATGACGCACATGTTGATGCAGCTCGGGCAGTAAACTCAAAATTGTCCGCTGAAAATAAAAAAGCGTCTGATCGACTTCGTCCATGACTTCCACACGTCGCTGACGGATTTCGGCAGTCTGCCACAAAATTTCCAATGTTTCCTTGATGCTATTCGTCGCTGCTTCACGTTCGAATAAGGTCAAATCGGCGCGATTCAAGTAATGGAGTTGCGCCGCGATTCGCAGCAAATGATCCAACACGGTGCGACGCTTGGCTTCGGTAGGATGCGCGGTCAAGACGAGTTCGATACGCATCTCGGACATAAATTTGGCCACATCTTCACCGGACAAACCCTGGCGTTTTAGATCAAAAAAAAGTTTTCGTAGCGACATTTCTTGCTGCATTGAGGGATCTTTTTCATATTCACGAATGCGGCGCACACGTTGCATTTCTTCGGCAATGTTGACCAGTTGAAAATAAATCGTGAAAGCCCGGGCAATCTTGTAAGCTTCATCCAAATCCAGCGAACCGATAAGTTTTTTTTGTTCTACGATCAAATCAGGATTTGGATTCTGTCGGATGTTTTTAGCCAACACACGAATCTGCTCGATCTTAGAAAAAAGCTTCTCCCCCTCCTGTTCCCGAATCACGTCTCCTAGCAATGTCGTCAAAAAACGAACGTCTTTTCGAAGCGGCGAAAAAACCGCATTTTTTTCGACTTCCTGACTTGTGGCGTTGTGGGTTTCTTTAACCATGGACATTGCGCCTAAAAGATTAACCGCACTCTTTTAAAAGTTCGGGATGTTCATATTCGTTGCCGAGTACTTCCATTTTTAGATTATCAGGGTTGCCGGTAATGCCATGCTTTTTCAAAAGCTCAATAAGCGGATGAAGCTTGCGCGAACCAAACATGTCCGGCACCGACCCCACCAAACCCACAAACCTCTGATCGCGATGCTGGATCCGGACGACATCCCCTTCATAGATTTCTTTCCTATTTTGGTCCTCCAGTCCGGTGCTTTCAAGCAAAAAACAGTCGTTATAATGTACACGTTTCACCGGGCGATCGTTTCCGTCTTCATCTGATGGATCCTTTTCGCACAAAAGCACATGGAACAGTTTTTGATACCCACGATAATACATTTTATTTTCTTTGTGATGCCACGCGCGAAACTTGAGTTCTTTCATCAGATTGTGCAGTCTGCTGGTTTTTTATCAAACTATTAATCTCTGCAACGACAAGTCCTTAACAGGGATAATGATTTTGCGCAGGGCATGCGCCGTCATCCCAATTAAGGGCTGGCCTATTTCGTCTGTGGATCGGAACACTGAACATACAACAAATTTAATAGTACCACAAACTCCCCCAAAACCTTCTTGTTCGAGAAATAACCGACAACCTCGCTCAAGGGTCCGCGACGAAGTTCTTCGAACTTTTTCGTCAACTCTCGCGCCACCACTACCGGCACGTCGCCGAATACCTGGCGCATGGCCTCGAGCGTTTTTAAAAGACGGTGCGGAGATTCATAAAAAATAAGCGTGCGAGTTTCGTTTTTCAGGGACTGGAGCCACTTTTTACGCGCACCCGGCTTCACAGGCGCGAATCCTTCGAATATAAAACGATTCATCGGCAACCCCGACAGAACAAGCGCCGTCAAAAAAGCGGCGGCTCCCGGCACCGTTTCCAAACGAATGTTCCGGCGAATTGCCTCCTGAATCAGGCGAAAACCAGGATCTGCGATGCCCGGAGTGCCGGCATCGGAAATCAACGCGGCTTTCGCACCTTCTTCGATTTTTTGAATTAGCTCTGGCGCGCGTTTTTTTTCAGAGAAATCGAAATAACTGACCAAAGGTTTTCGGATGCCATAGTGATCGAGTAAAATTTTCGAATGACGCGTGTCTTCACACGCAATCCAATCAACGCTTTTAAGCACTTCAACGGCACGATGGGAAAAATCGCCGAGATGGCCGATCGGGGTGGCGACTAAATAAAGAACCCCGTTCATGGGGTCACTCGACCGTTACGGACTTTGCCAGGTTTCGTGGCTGATCAATGTCCTCCCCAAACTCGCGAGCCACGCAATAAGCCAACAGCTGCAACGGGAGTATGGTCACCAGCGGTGAAAAAATTTCGGCTACGCGAGGCACCTCGATGACGTAAGCTGGATTTAATTTACGTATCTCTTCATTTCCTTCGGTGACAATGGGGATCAAATATCCTTTGCGCGCTCTGATTTCTTGTATATTTGAAATCATTTTTTCGTAGGTTTTTGAATCGGGCGCGAGGCAGATCACCCAAGGGTTTTCGTCGATCAGCGCAATCGGACCATGCTTCATTTCCCCCGCCGGATAACCTTCGGCGGGAATGTAGGAAATTTCTTTCAACTTCAATGCCCCTTCGATTGCGTTAGGATAATTAATGTTGCGCCCGAGATAAAGAAAAAAACCATTGGGCGCGCGTTTACGTTTGTCTGGATCCGCCGAAAAATATTTCTCGAGTTGCTCATGATAACGCACGTTAAAATCATGCGCGTTTTTCTTCCAATTATCCTCGTCTTTTTTATAATCGTCCAAAAACCGCTGCATTAGGGCCGGCACACGAAAAAATTCCTTGAGCAACGCCGTTTGCCGGGTTCCCGGCAATGTTTTTCGGAGCGCGCCAAGATAAAGCGCCAAAAGATACAAAATCGCAAGTTGCGCCGTGTACGCTTTCGTAGAAGCCACGGCAATTTCAGGCCCGGCATGCGTGTAAATAACGCCCTTAGCCTCGCGAGCGAGCGAACTGCCCAACACATTGCAAATAGTAAGAGTCAGAGCTTTTTTTCGGTTGGCTTCACGCACCCCGGCTAATGTGTCGGCAGTTTCGCCGCTTTGTGAAATCGCAATCACGAGTGTGCCGGGCCCAATTTTTGGATCCCGGTAACGAAATTCGGATGAGGTATCCACACTCACGGCCAGATCGCTGAATTCCTCAAAAATATATTTTCCCACAAGTCCCGCGTGATGCGCCGTGCCACAGGCAATTATGACAATGTTTTTTATTTTTTTGAGTGCTGGGGCCGTAATTTTAAGTTCATCAAAATGAATTTGGCAGCCACCTGCAGGGCCTTTTCGGACACGCGCCGACTTGCCGGTATGGGCGGAATTTACACGTTCTTTGAGAATCGCGCTTAAAATGTCTGGCTGCTCAAAAATTTCCTTCAGCATGAAATGAGGAAAGCCGCCTTTTTTTGCCTGCGCCAAGTCCCAATCAATTTTAGTGGGAGCTCGTGAAATTGTTTTGCCGGAAAAATCGGTGATCACGCACTGATCGCGCGTCAGTATCACGATTTCGCCGTTCTCGATAAAAAGAATGTGATTGGTGTAGTCCAAAACAGCAGAAATGTCGCTGGCCAGAAAATTTTCATGATCGGCTTTCCCGACAACCAGCGGACTGTCGAGCTTGGCCGCCACAATCTTGCCGGGCTCGCGTGAACAAAGTGCGGCAATGGCATAAGTGCCTTTCAAATCACGCAATGCTCGTCGCACGGCATTTTCTAAATTTCCTTTATAATATTTCGAAATCAAATGAACGATCACCTCTGTGTCAGTCTCTGAACGGAAATGGATGCCTTCCTGCTCAAGGCTTTTTCTCAAATCAAAATTATTTTCGATAATTCCGTTATGAACCACGGCGATCTGATTTTGGTTGTCCAAATGCGGATGCGCATTCGCCTCGGAAGGAACCCCGTGGGTGGCCCATCGTGTGTGGCCAAGGGCTGTCTGCCCTTTTAAAGGATGACGCTTTAAAATCTCCTCGAGATTGCATATTTTGCCGCGGGTTTTCACCACCTGAAGCGTGTTCAAACCGTTTTGCATGGCAATACCAGAAGAGTCATAACCCCGGTATTCCAGGTGCTTTAGTCCTTGAATTACAAGGTCTTGCGCTTCCTTGCTTCCTGTATATCCAAAAATTCCACACATCGTTTGACCCCCATATGACCGTTGATTGTACCCCAAAAACTGTGTTTCTTCCAGAAAAGGGGCTCTGTGGTATAATCGGCGCATGAATTGGATTCATGCTGTTATTTTCGGGGCTGTGGAAGGCATCACGGAATTTCTTCCTATCTCATCCACCGGACATCTCATTTTGACCGCACGACTTTTGGGCCTGCCCCAAACAGAAGCGATGAAATCCTTCGAGATTGCAATCCAGCTCGGGGCAATTCTCGCCGTGGTTTGGCTTTACTGGCGCTCATTGTTAGTAGAATGGGAAATATTAAAACGCGTGCTTGCGGCGTTTTTTCCAACAGCCGTCATTGGATTTTTACTCTATCGTTTGATAAAAAAATTTCTTTTTTCTGGTGAAGCTGCCGTGCTTTGGGCGTTGGCGGTGGGCGGTTTTATCCTCATCTTTTTTGATCTGTTCCATAGAGAAAAAAGTAGCGACACCCACAACATCGCGCACGTCTCTTTTCCCAAAGCAGTGGGAATCGGCATGATCCAGTCTGTGGCCGTCATTCCGGGTGTTTCACGTTCCGCCGCAACAATTGTGGGAGGCCTTCTTTTGGGAATCGATCGAAAAAAAGCGGTGGAGTTTTCATTTTTACTCGCGGTCCCGACTATCCTTGCTGCCACGGCGTTTGATCTTCTAAAAAATAAATCAGTGTTCGCGCAAAGTGACTGGGGGATGCTTTTATTAGGCGGTTTTGTGTCATTTATCGTCGCTATTTTTAGCATCCAATTTTTTCTTGGCTTTATTCAACAACAAAAACGCGGGCTGCTATTTTTTGGCGTTTATCGCATTCTTCTTGCCATTGTTTTTTGGAGTTTCGTGAAATGACCCCACCACTGAAAACATCCAGGACTCCGCGCCGCTGGGTACTGATGAACCCGGGACCCGTGAACGTCACGTCTCGCGTGCGCCAAGCGCTGCTTGGCCCTGATATTTGCCATCGAGAAAAAGAATTTTCGGACGTGCTTTCCAATATCCGGAGAAAAATATTGAAAATATTTGGAATCCCTAGCACACACACGGTGGCACTGATTAGCGGTTCCGGCACAGCAGCCCTGGAGTCGATGTTATGTTCATTCGCGGAAAAAGGAAAAAAAATCCTCGTCCTGACAAACGGGGTGTACGGCGAACGTATTCGGCGCATCCTTGAAATCCATGACACCACGGTGAACGTGCTTTCAAGCGGTGCGGGAGATTTTCCCACCGACGATCAAATAGAATCTTTTTTAAAAAGAGACTCTGCAATCCATGGAATCGCCATGGTTCATCATGAAACGTCCACTGGTATGCTGAATCCTCTACTCAGAGTATCCGAGCTGGCAAAAAAATACGACAAAACATTGCTCGTGGATGCCATAAGCTCCCTCGGGGGCGAATCCATCAACTTCAAGAACATCGGGTTCCTTGCCGGTAGCGCAGGAAAATGTCTGCACGGATATCCAGGACTTTCATTTATCATTCTCTCGAAAAAAGAAGCCAATAGGCTGGCGGAAAAAAAACCGAGATCTCTTTATCTTGACTTGCATCATATATTGGAACTGGAGGAAAAAAACGACACACCCTTTACGCCGGCCGTGCAACTTTTCTACGCATTTGATGAAGCGCTGGATGAACTTTCTGAAGAGGGCCTCCAAAATCGCCTTCATCGCTATGAGCAGAGAAGCCGCCTGCTCGAAGAGGGTTTTATGAAGCTAGGTCTTCGTTTCTTGGTGCAGAAAGAACGGCGCTCTCATGTCCTAACCGCTCTGTGGCTACCTGAACGGCTTTCTTATAAAAAACTGCATGAGGAACTCAAAAAAGCGGGATTTGTAATTTACGCCGGACAATCACGATTCTCCGAAAAAATTTTCCGCATTTCCAACCTTGGTGAGTTGTCAAAGCGCGATATTGACAGGTTTTTAGAGGAGCTGAAAAAAATCCTGCAGCGTCATTCACGCTCCGTATGAGAGATCTGCGTTTAAATCGCTTTTTCTCGAGACCGCTCACCCTACTTCTTCTCAAAACGCCGCTCACACCCAATCAAATCACTTTGATCAGCCTTGCTTTCGGAGTTGTAGCCGGAGTTCTCTTCTCCAAAGGAACCTACGGATTCTCGGTCGCGGGCGCCCTCAGTTATCAATTAGCCGTCGTGCTCGACAATTGTGACGGTGAAGTCGCCCGTGCCAAAAACAAGCGTAGCGTGATCGGAGGATGGCTCGATGTCGGCGCAGACGTTTTGACTGATATTTGCCTTTTTCTTGGAATCGGCCTGGGGATGATAAAGCAAGGTACAAATGGTCCGGTGCGACTTTTTATGATTCTCTGTGTGATCGGATCCCTCGCGCATTTTTTTCTTGTCGTGCTCGAAAAACTAAAAGGTTTCGGCCCAGCCGTATTTGAGGCGCCCCACCCCGAACATGAAGAAAGAAAAAGCATCCTCTTGAATATTTTTGACGCATTTCGCGAGGGCGATACCTCATGGTTTGTTGTTTTTTTCGCTGGAGTCGGCCAAACATCCGTTCTTCTATGGGCAGGCGGCATTTACATGCAACTTCTTTGGATCAGTGCCACTTTTGTCAATTTCCGCTGGCTTTTTCAAAGCACATGTATCAGGAGTCAAAAGTGAGGCTGTTAAAGTTTTTTCTTATTGCACTTGGATTTTACATCCTATTCATAACCGTGAAAGTGGTTGGTATGGAAAAAATCTGGCAAAATCTTTCGGGACTACGTTGGAAACTGTTGCCGCTTGTTATATTTTATCCGATTATCTTTGCATTCGACACTCTTGGTTGGAACTATGCCTTTCCGCAAAAACTTCCGAAACAGGTGCCGTTTTTTCATCTTTATTTCATCCGCATCATCGGAGAAACATTGAATGCCGTGATCCCATTTTCTGCTTCGCTGGGAGGCGAACCTATCAAAGCAGAGCTTTTGAAACGAAAACACGGCATTCCTCTCGCGGAAGGTTACGCCTCAATTCTAATCGTTCACACAACGTTCTGGATATCGCTCAATTTGTTCGTGATTGGCGGCATTCTCGCGACGCTCAAAACCCTCCCACTCACGCCGATCCTTTGGAACAGCGTTTTAGTGTTTTTGGTCACGCTGGGGCTCGTGGCAGTGCTTCTTATCATTGGATTGCATTTGGGAATCTTCAAACATGTTTATGCGATCGGCGACAAATGGAAATGGTGGGGAACAATGTCGCAGGACAAAAGTCAACGGTTTCTCAAACTCGACCACCAAATAAAAAAATTTTACACCACCCACCCGAAACAATTTTTCCTTTCAATTTTTTTCAATTTCCTAGGCTGGTTTGCGGGAAGTTTCGAGGTGTATTACATCGCAAAAATTCTCGGAATGAATATCGGCTTCGCGGAAGCCTGGCTTTTGGAAGCGCTGATCCAAGTTCTTCGTATTATCACATTTTTCATTCCGTCCAGCGTCGGCGCGCAGGAAGGTGGAATCGTCCTTATTTTCTCACAGTTTGGCTTTGGAAATCCGGTCAGCTTGGCCTTTGCGCTAATCCGGCGCTTGCGTGAGATTTTGTGGATAGGGTTGGGTTTGTTTCTGTGGTCGCTGGTTGAGGATCGACCTAAAATTCAAGCTGAACGGGTTTGAAGGTCCGCGATTTGCCCGTCTTTGCTTAGATTATCCTGAATCAGTAACTCGGCGCGGCCGCTGAGTTCTTTATTTTTATTTTCCAATTCCTTAATTCGATATTCCATCTCGTCAATTTTTTCACGGCCCGCATTGCGCCAGCCGATGTTTTGCTGCTTGAGCTCTTCAATTTTATCTTCATAATCTTGTTTTAAGCTCGCTGCTTTTTTAAAAAGTTCATCGCGCTCCGCTTGCACTGCAGCCAATTCCATCCGCGAATCCTGCCCGTTCTTCTCGGCCTGTTTCCTGGATTCAACACGCATTTTACCGTAATAGGCCGATAGACTTCCATAGCCGGCACCAATCAAAATCACGGCCAAAAGCACGGGCCACCAAAAACTGAGTGTTTTGGGCGTGCGTTCCGTGCGAAGCTGTTGACTCAAATACGAATAAACATTTTTGATTTGTCCGTTAGTCTGTTCGTGGGCATCTTGGATAAACTTACGATCCGCCGCGGGAGGGGATGAACGCTGGCTGAGAATTCCTTTGATCTCGGCAAGTTCACGGTTTACTTTTGCGAGATTTTCGTGACTTGCCTTGAGCGCAGCGATTTTCTTAAGGAATTCGTCTCCCTCTGCCAGAAAAGCGCACACTTTATCCCATTCGGCAAAAGCGCGGGGCCATTCTTTTTTGATGTAATAGTTTCTGGCACGTGACAAACATTCTTCAATGATCTGCTCACGATTTTTTAAAGAATCGATTGGATTATTTTCCTGCTGCTGGGACTTTTGGGTCTCCGTCTCAAGTTCCCGTTGAATCAAAGAAAGGGTTCTCTCAAGCTCCGCCGCAGGCTGGAATTGAGGGACGTTTGACAGAGTCTCTTGTGTGTCGCTCATAAGGGGACTGGAGGCCGCACGTTAGTGCTAGAGTAACTGAAACAGCCGCACGTTTCAAGAAAATTGAGTCTTTGAAGTTTTTAAAACTTTCGGCGGTCAACCAGGCGTGAAAGTTTGCGGCCCTTCCGTAGGCTGCCTTTTTGAAAAATTTTGACGTCCAGTTTGCAAAGATCCATCTGGTATAAATTCCAGGCGTCTGGAAGATGTGATTGAAGGCCGGTAAAGATATTTTCTTTGATTTCTTGATCGCTTTTTCCGTTCGTCGATTCGACATGCAATTCAACAAGGTCTTTATTTCCTTCTTTATCGACTACAATTTGCCAATCCTCCCCGAGTCCCGGTACGCTGCCCAATACCGGTTCGAACATCCAGGGAGCCAGATTGCCAAATCCCGTGGCCGTCCATTCATTCACGCGGCCTTTTAGTTTTTCAATGCGACGTCCCGGCAAACCGGCTTTAGACCTTCCTTCGATAAAACGCGTGATATCCCCGGATTTATAACGAACCAGCGGCATCACACGGCGATTGAGCGTCGTGTAAACCAGCTCTCCATAACCCTCTTGGTTCCGATTCACTATTTCGAATAAATTGTGAAATTCATTCAAATGATAACCATCTTTCGCGCGCGACTCCATGCCGATCGCGCCAAACGCCTCCGTCTGTCCATAACTCAAAATAAAATCCGCTTTCCATACCCCTTCGATATATCGGCGCGTCTGGTCCATCATATTTTCACCGCCGCCTATCATGAGTTTGATCGGCCAAGCGCCTTTTTTTTCGGCGATTTCCGTGACGGCCAGCAACCACGAAGGATCTCCCACGATCACGCTGACACGATAATCCAAAAGACGGTCATAGAATTCCAAGGGGGAAATGCGTCCTGCTTCCACATGAAAACAATCAAGCACCTTGCAAGAAGCCGTAAGCACCGGTCCCGACACCCAAAAAGAGTAATCAAAAGAGCTGACCACACGGTCTTCAGGCCTCACGCCAATACCCCATAAACCCACAGCACCGGCCCATCCCGCGTCCTCGATTTCATTCCTTGAAAAATAAACCCTTTTTGGTTTCTTGGAAGTCGTGCCCGTAGTCTCGTAGGCAGTGTCCGGACGCATACAAATAAATTCTTCCGGATTTTCCCGAATATCCTCGGCTGTCGTGAAAAAATCACCAAGATCCTCTGGTGATTTTACTTGGGCTACATCGATAGACCGCTCTTTAAATTTCCTCTTGTAAAACTTCGAATGCCGCGCAACAAACTGAATGGTTTTCCTGAAATTACTCTCTTCCATTTTTTTAAAAAGATTCGGCGGAAGTTTTGTGTAAAGATAAAAACCTTTTTCAGCGGAATTCCCGAATGGAATTTTATTGATGAGCGAAGCGATCGACATGCCTTAACGTCCTATCCTTTCTCTTGCGCATCTTTTAATTAATTGTTCGAACAAATCAGCGGCCAAATCCATTTCTGCTTCCGTAATGTCAAAACACGGCGCGATCGTAAACACATTTTTGTAATAACCACCCACATCAAGCACTAGGCCGATTTTTTTTCCTTGAAAGTCTTTTAAATTACCTTTCATGCCCTCGGCGAATATTTTATCCGCCAAGTTCCGATCAGGCGCATAGCCGTCCGCTTGCACGATTTCCATGCGCAGGGCAAGACCGATCCCGTCCACGTCCCCGATCACCTTGGGGTATTTTTTCTTCAACTTCTTAAGACGTGCCAGCAAAGATTTCCCTTTTTGCGTGACTGATTTTTCATAATCTTTTTCTTCCAACATTTTCATGAGCTCCAGGCCCACGGCTGTGCCGAGCGTGTTGGATGAAAACGTCGAATGAGTCGAGCCGGGAGGAAAAATTTTCGGCTGAATTAACTCTTCTTTCGCCCAGATTCCCGAAAGCGGATTTAGGCCATTCGTCAGCGCTTTGCCAAACACCACGATATCGGGCACAACATTGAAATTGGCCATCGACCATAATTTTCCGGCACGGTGAAAACCCATTTGAATTTCATCGTCCACCAAAAGAATTTTATGTCGATCAAGAATCTTCTTCAACATCGGAAAGTATTCTTTCGGCGGAATGACATACCCGCCGGTTCCCTGAATTGATTCGACGTAAAAAGCTCCGTACTCGGACTGGCCGGTTTTGGTGTCCAGCACGCCGTTGTACTCCGTCTCAAATAATTTCTCAAACTGCTTCACACAGTACATTTTGCAATCAGGATATTTTTTATCATACGGACAGCGATAGCAATAAGGATATGGCACGAATTGAGCGCGATCCGAAAAGTGGCCGTAGCGACGACGGTAACGATAGCTTGACGTAATCGCCGAAGCACCCAACGTGCGGCCGTGATAACCACCCATAAATGCAAATACGAGGTTTTTGTGTGTATGATTTCGAACAAGTTTCAATGAATCCTCAACGGCCTGCGCACCGCCAACGTTGAAATGGACACGGCCTTTCTCCCCAAAAAGACGCTCCATGGACTTTGCGATTTTTTCGGCAAGCTCCACTTTTTCTTCATGTAGGTACTGGCAGGCCAACTGCGGCAGCTTGTCTATTTGTTTTTTGAGTGCCTGGCCAAGCCGCGGATTGGCATAACCAAAACTGGCCGCCGAATACCACATCTGTAAATCCAAAAATCGCATTCCCTGCCGGTCATAAAGATAACTTCCTTCACAGCGGTCAAAAAACTTCGGCGGTTCCAAATAATGCACGGTATCGCCGTATGAACAGTATTTACTCTCTTTTTCTAAAAGTTTTTTTTCATGAGCATCCATCGAAAGACCTTTCTTGAAAAGAAAAATTCCATTTAAGAACGAACAAAACGTGTTTTTTTTAGCAGAGGGTGATTTTCCGCTAACCATTCCTCCACTTTTTTGAAATCCTTATAAGCTATGTGATCAATCGCATTTTCGCGGCAATGGTCCAACAACTTTCCCTTCGCAAACGTTAGGTGGGCCTGCTCAGCGGCATAACGGTCGGAGAATCCGTCTCCGACAAAAAAAATGTGGTCATCCACAGACGTGATTTTTTTTATGAGAAGCGCCTTGCAATTAGCGCAGCCATGCACACAAGGCGCTTCGGTGCCAAAAATCACCTCAAAACCCGATTTAGTTTTTTGAAGTTTGTTGGAATAGATTGGAAGTCCCTTTAATAAACCGGGTTTTTCCTGCAAGTTGTTTTTCAACACCTGCTCAATGAAAACATCAAAACCGTCACTGACAATAGTGACAAGCACTCCGAGCTCCTCAGCTTTTTTAAGAAACGACACAAAATACGGATCCAATTTGACTTTCGAAACCGTAGACCATAGCTCCTGGGGTGTGGCTTGGACTAATTTGATTTGACGCGATAAGCACTCACGCGAACCGATCCGACCAGCCAGCCATTCTTTTTCAACATCCTTCCAGGCTTTGTCGGCGAAACGTTCGAGCACCAAGTCTACGACGTCGTCCGCCGCGATGGTGCCGTCAAAATCCAAAAAAAAGTGTATGGTTTTCAAACCTGTCTCACAATCAGAGTAATATTCTGGCCACCAAACCCAAACGAATTGCTTAAAATTGTTTTCACTTTCTGCCGGCGTGCCACGTTCGGCACGTAATCCAAGTCGCAGGAGTCATCGGGTGTTTCATAATTAATCGTGGCAGGAATCACACCCTGGCGAATCGTCAAAACACTTGCGATAAGTTCAACCGCGCCTGCCGCCGCAATCATATGCCCCAACATGGACTTGATCGAACTCATTGGAATTTTTTTAGCATTGATGCCAAAAACTTTTTTCACCGAATGAGTTTCAATTTGGTCGTTTAATTGCGTGGAAGTGCCATGAGCATTGATATAATCAATGTCCTTTGAACTCAACCGGGCGTCGCAAAGCGCCGCACACATGGCCTGTATCGCGCCGCGGCCTTCCGGGTGCGGATCCGTGAGACGATAGGCGTCGGCACTGCCACCGTAACCGGCGAGTTCTGCCAAAATAGTCGCTTTTCTTTTTTGGGCATGTTCGAGACTTTCCAAAATCAAAACCCCGGCGCCCTCTGATAAAACAAACCCATCCCGATTTTTATCAAAGGGTCTTGAGGCTTTTTGTGGCGCATCATTTCGAGTGGAAAGTGCGGTCAGTAAATTGAAACCCGCCAGCCCCAGAGGGTGAATCATGGAATGAGCGCCGCCCGTGATCATCACGTCCGCATCTCCGCGACGGATAATCTCAGCCGCCTCGCCAATGGCTTGGCTGGAGGCCGCACAAGCAGTCAAGCAATTCGAAACAACCCCTTGCGCATTGAACGCTTGCGACAAATGATTGACGACTTGAAATGGTTCCTGTTCCAAAAGTTTCTGCGGATTGATGCGCAACAAACTGTTGGACAAATACCGCGACGGACTAACCGACTCGTTTTCCTCGAGCGAATCCACCAAAATAGACGCATATTCTTCGAAATCAAATCCCCCATCGCCGGCCCCGAAATACACGCCTACGCGAGCCGGATCCAAGCGATGATTTTCAAGACCAGCCTGGTGGAGAGCTTCGCCAGCTGCTTCCAGGGCAAATAAACTATTGCGTCCGAGTTTTGTTTCTGTTTTTTGCCAACGGGAAAAATTAGCTTTTTTTACTTCGCCGGCAATTTTTGTAGGAAAACTTTCAGCATTAAAAAGGGTGATGCGCCCAATGCCGGATTTTCCTTCACAAAGTGCCTTCCAAGTATCGCGCACATTATTGCCCAAGGGCGTCAGCGCTCCCATTCCTGTAATGACCGCGCGGTTAGACATATTTTTCATTTTATTTTCCTGAATAAATTTTAGTAATAATGGAAACGGCCTGGCCGTTAAAACCAAAAGCATTTGTCATCGCATATGACATCTGTTTTTTAAGCGCATTTCCAGAAACTATTTGAAAGCCCCAGTCACGCTCTGATTTCGAAAAATTTGCAACCGCCGGAATCATTTGATGCTGCAGTGCAAGTGTCGACACAATCAAATCCAGCGATCCCGCCGAAAAGCCGGTAAAACCGGTAATGGGTTTGGATGCGCTGACAAATAAATTTTTACCGGTGCCATTAAAAACCTCGGAAATCGCCTGCGCCTCACGTCGATCCTCGTCTTTTAAACCGAGACCCGTTGCCTGTAAATAATGAACATCCGAAGCCTTAAGACCGGCCTCTTTTATCGCCGCTTCCATTGCTTTTTTTCTTCCACAGTTCGATGCAGAACCAAATCCCATCACTTCCGCGTAAATTTTCGCGCCTCTTTTTTTGGCATGCTCCAGCTCTTCCAAAAGCAAAAAACCGGCACCCTCGCCCACCACAAACCCATTTGCTGCGGCATCAAATGGACGAAAATTTGCGCTACCCGTGTGATTGAGAGCTCCCAGCAGCTGATACTGCGACATCCCGACGGGATTCACTTTGGATTCGGCTCCGCCGGCCAACATGAGATCCGCACCTCCTCGCTCGATAATGCGAAAAGCTTCTCCCACCGCCTGCAATCCCGCCGAAGCTCCCGTCGTAATGGTGTTGTTCATCCCCTGCAAATCAAACAAAATAGAAATATGACAAGCAGACATGTTTGGCAAATATTTGAGCAGCCACAGAGGAAATAACGTTGAAAGTCCGCTGTCTCCGAACCGCGCCAGATTCATTTTTCCTGAATCATCCAGCGAATTTTGAACGCTGTAGGCCAACTCATCCAACTCGTGATTTAAAACACCCGATCCTACGATCACGCCAAAACGTTCATGATTAAAAGACCAGGTCTCTACGTTGGAATCATCGATCGCAAGGCGCGCGCCGGCCACAGCCAATTGAATATCGCGCGCCATGACCTTGAGAGCTTTCTTCTGTGTCACGTATTTTTCAGGGGAAAAGTCGCGAATCACGGCCGCCAAAACTTTGCGTTCGTACGATCCGCCAAATTCATCCAAAAAACTTATCCCGGAGCGACCTTCGATTGCCGCGGCCCAAAGAGCGTCAGTTCCTTCTCCAACAGCCGTGATCGCTCCCAATCCCGTAATAACCACGCTTTTTTTCAAATGACGATTCCTTCACTTTTTTTTGCGATTTTATAAACGTCATAGTGGTTTAAAAAATGATCGTTAAAAACCACTGTTTTGTCCGATGAACCCGTTAAGGGGTCCATCGTGACCAAAAGCATTCTCGCCGTCGCGATACATTCGCTCCCCTGCTTTACCTCACCGGAAATCCAAGCGCCTTCTTCACGCTCATTTTCGATGCGCGCCACAATCGTCAATTGACAAGGCGGTAGCACTGTTTTTTCGAAGCGCGCCATCTCTATTTTTGCCAAAATAACCTCTTTTTTGAAATCAGTTCCCAAACCAAATAAAACGCCGCCAGCCTGCGCGATCATTTCAATAAAGAGTGGTTCCGGCACACGCGGATGTCCCGGTTCATGTTCAGCAAAAAAATCCTCATTCCCATCAAAAGCTTTGATGGCTCTTGAAAAATCACCTTTCTTGAGCACCTCGAAACGATCGACTAAATCCCAGCGCATGGGGCCTGCTCACGGGGATAGCAATAGGCAATGACATAAAAACGGCTTTTGGCGAACAAAATTTCAAGCGGGTTTTTTCTGGAAATCTTTTTGTGAAATATTCCTTTTAGGCGAAGAGAAAATCGGTTTTTTCCGGGTAAAATTTCAATGCACTTAAATCCCGAAACGCCCATCCAAGAAACGCCAAGCGCTTTAAACACGGCCTCTTTCGCAGACAAAATCATCGCAAGTGCTTGATAAGGTTTGTTGGAGGTTTCTACGTACGTGACTTCGGCAGAACATAAAAAACTACCGAGTTTTTCGCGATGTGCTTTATAAAACGTCTTGGCTTTCTTCCATTCAAACATATCCACCCCAAGGGGCCAGGCGGCATTCATTGGAAAACTACTTGTGGGCGATTTGGAGCTTTCCCGAGAGATAATCCACGATCATACCGACCGTGAAAAGATTGCCCAGGTTGGACACTTGCGGATGTTTCGTGAATTCGTCCCAATTGACATTGGACATTTTTGGTTTCAATTCTTCGATGCCAGCCGGCGTGACAAGACCATTTTTTACGAAACGCGCATCGGTGAGAATTTTTTCCGGAAAAAGTTCTCCTTTAGGTATTTTGATTTTGAACGCTTTTTCCAAGCGAAATACGATATCAAGAAAGTCGATGGATTCCGCGCCCAGGTCCTTAATCAATGAAGAATTTAAAGCTATTTTTCCTTCATCGACTTTTAGCGCTTGTGAAATTATGCTCTTGACGTTTTTAACAATGTTATCTTTTTCATGCATATCCGTTTCTTAAGACTCCTTCTTTAATTCTTTAATTCCGCGCCGCAACCAGTGAAAAACTGGCCGTGAGCACCCGGCCAATGGGATTTCCACTATCGCCCATCAAATCCATGCGACCTTCCAAAAATGCCCGAGGTCCTTCTTTCTTCATCAATCGCGCGAAAATCCGCAACAAATTACCTGGTTTTACAAATTGACCGAACTTTACCTCATGCACCTGTTCCAACCTCAGGAGCTGCGTGTCCGAGTTTTCCCAACCACCCAGAAGAAGCATGGCTGCTTGTTTGAGCGATTCCAAGAGTAAAACCCCTGGCATCACCGGAAAATTTTCGAAATGATCTTGCAGGAATTCTTCATTTCCTTTCAACGTGAAAAAAGCCGTAATACTCTGGTTCTTTTCTACTTCCGAAATTTTATCAATAAAAGAGAATGCACCCAAATGTTTTTTTATCCCTGAAAAAAGAGCAATTTTAACTCCGTAATATAGCATGAAAGTGGAGAAAATACCAAGCAGTTAGTCCGAAGGGGTGACGTCAATCAAATTGGGTAAATTGCTTTAAGGGTTTGTTCTTCCAGTTGTTGTTTAAGTGCGTAAAGATGGCGTAAATGATGCGTTCACTTGAGGCGATATTCGAGAAGCAGGAGAACACTCTCGTTCTACGCCTAACCTCTCGGAAGGCCCGTTCAATGGCGTTGGTTGTCCGGATTTTGATCTGGTGCGACTTCGGACAGTCCAGGAAGGCGAGCATCTCTTCCAGGTCCTTTTCAAGACAATGAACCGCTTGGGGCGCCCTCTTCTGCCAGTCCCTCTTCCAGGCCTTGAACTCGGCGACGGCCTTGAGTCGGTTTGGTGCTTGGTAGATTCCTCGCGCCTGGTCAATCAACTCTTCTTCGTAGGCCTTCTTGCAGTAATTGGAGACATTCCTGAGCTTGTGAGCCCAACAGCGTTGGATCTTGGAGTGAGGATAGACGAGTTCAGCGGCTGTTTTTAAACCGGCTGATCCGTCCATGGCGATGAGTTTTAGGTTCTCCCCTTTAAGGCCTCTCCGATAAAGAGAATTCAAAAGAGACTCCCATGAAGCTTGGGACTCCCCCTTGGCGGTCATGAACCCGATGAGTTTCCTTTCTCCAAAGACTGTGATGCCGTAAGCTACAAGGATCTTTCGGTTGTGATACCTGCCGTTGTAGAGGGTTTTCAAGGTAATGCCGTCCAGGATGAGATATTGGTATTCATCAAGAATGGGCGCTCTGTGGAATTGTGCGACTTTTTTATCCAGTCTCTTTGTGATATTGGAGACCGTGCCGTGGGAGACTTTTGTGTCTAGGAGCTTAGAGATGGCCTCTCCCACACGGCGGGTTGAGACTCCGGCGAGGAAGATGCCTTCTATCGGGTCTAGCACCAGATCCTGATGGCGGTGGTATCTTTTAAAGACTCTTGTTTTAAATTCAGCTCCACGGGCTCTTGGGACCTGAATGTCTTCGACTAGACCAAACTGGGTCACAAGACCACGGGAGTAATAGCCATGCCGGTAGACGGAGGCCTTGCGGTCGTAAGGAGCGCGTTTTAGTTCCTGGGTCATCTCTTCGGCCATGGTTGATTCCATCAGTTCCTTCAAGAGTGTTTTTACCTTTTCTTTGGCATTTTCCTGCCAGAAGTTTTCTTTGACCTCTACCCACCAATCTTTTAGAATCTGGGATTGTGGGAGTGTTCTTCCGTGTGCTTCCATGGGCGTATTCCTCCTTTGTGTGATAACTAGAAGGATACGCCCTTTTCTTTTCCTACCTACTTGAATTTACCCAATTTATTTTACGCTACCTTTTCTGTAGAATTATCGAAGAACATCCAGCTGTCAACTTTATCTTTATAGATAAGTTGAAAATTATCGAGCGATCTTTGGAATCTCCTTCTCACGTCTTTTTCCGGAACGTTATGGCCTCCTTTTGAGACTCTCTGCTTTATTCGAGCCAGAGAAAGATGGGCATCAGGCACCCATAGAAAAAATAAAAAAATCTGATACCCCTCAGCCCTAAGCTGCGAAAATAATCGAGCGTTGGTTTTACCTGAAAGAGTGGTTTCAAACCCAAAATCCTTTAAGTGCGTAGCATATTCACGTATTCTCTTCAGAACTGTCCGACACGCCTGCATCGCTTCTCCTTCTGGGGAAAAGGGAGACAGCCCTTGGGCAACAAAATCTGCATTAATAAAATTCGGGCAATGCACATAACTATGCAAAAACTCTTTAGCAAAAGTAGTTTTGCCCGAGCCGTTCGGGCCAGCGATGATGTAGAGGTTTTTAGGGTTCAAGTATTGCGTCCAACCTGTTCGATACTTTCCCATACAATAGCGTAGGCCGCGTTCCATAATCGACTGAAATTATCATATTCATCCTTATTCGAAGGTAGCCCTATTTGTGTAAATGATGATTTGAGGATCTCTCCCTTGTAACTGACTTCTATCGATATCATGGACGCATCCAGGCCCACATAATCAAGTTTCCCCGTCTTTTGAAGCTCAGTCAGTTTTGCATAAACATCCGAGACAATTCTCTGGCCTTCACCAAACGGTTTTATTGACACTTCCGTAACTTTCCCTGTACGAATGCGGCCCGGATAATAACTTACTTTAACATAATCCTCACCAGCCCAGACTGACCTGCAAACTAATAAAAAAATGACGACTAAAAAACATTTCTTCATGTTTTTCTCCTGGAATTTAAAAAATAAACACCCCGCCTCCAAACTGGAAGCGAGGCGTCTTCTTTATTTTGTTACGCTTAACTACCCAGATTTGGGGTGCGAATGAGCGTCCAAATTGGCTCCCCGGCTTTGGACGCCATTCGAACCACAGAATCCCGCCAGGAAGTGGTGCTTTTGATCAAACTCTATAGGGTCCGTCGAAAGGGTCTTTTAGTATCTTTGGGGTGAAAATCCAATAAAAAGCGAGCTTTACCTTGCAACAGGAGGAGCTGACGAAGTCTCTTGCCTTTTTCCTAGTTCTTTTCTTTGAGTCTTAGTATTATTTACAGCCACCCACACAAGACCGCCCAAATCTAAAGCGGCGACAATTCCGGCAGTAGCGGGATTACCGTTAATTGCAATTTCCTTGGCAACATACAAACCAAAAATCGCGATCGAAGTCCCTGCTATCATTCCCAAATAGGACTTCACAAGGTTTGAATTAACAACCTTGTTTTCTAGGCCCATTCTGTGATCGGATTGCTTCTCAGCCATGCGAATTATTCGTTCGGCCGAGCCGGGAACAATATTATTATACTGCTGTAGAATCTGTGGAGCCGGAATGGGGCCGCTGATTTCCGTATAGGTTGCTACGCGTGCTGGCGGAGGATTGCTGGGATTATTTCGGGCAGGGGGATTATTATCTGGCATCCGACGCTAACTCTTGAGACGCCAAAATCAAATGATCGCCAACCGATGCCCAGTCGCTGTAAAGAGCTTGATTATCAGCTTCCTGCGGGGTCAAATTTTCATTATAAACATCCTGGTTGCCGAGGATATCCAAAACCCTAGACATCCCTTCGGTCAGCGAAGGATTGGCAAACAAACGGCCCGATCTAAAAAACAGTGTGCTATTCATAGTTATATTATGCCATATGAAAACGAAGGCTGACTAATTAAAAGATCCCGGCTCCACGGGAAGCCGGGGCCAGCAAAACACGAGGTCTTGCTGGGATGATGTTGCAAGCATACCATCCACAACAAAGCTTAGTCAAGAAATTGAGTTTCAAAAAACTGCCTGTGAAAATGAACAAATCGCGTAGGCTGAGAAATTCGTGCCGATATCCGCTTATTGCTTAATCTCGCTCTTCATCTTTTGTGGGAACTCAGCGATAATCTCTGGTTTCTTAAATAATCTGTAAATATAAAAGAAAATTAGTCCCATAATGATAAACATTGCCAACATTCCTACCCAAACCACCAAAAGCTTCATATCCACCTCGTGACCAGATTGTTTATTCGTCACTGCAGGGACAACAGTAGCCAACAAAAACCCAAAGAAACCCAGAATTGCCATGCATATGCTCAAGAAAGATAAGTAGACGAGAGCTACACGCGCAATATTTTTTCGCAATAGAATTCCCACACCTAATGGCACAAGAATTAGAGGTAAATAAACCCCTCTCAACAACCCAAGTAATCCCCACAAAACGAGTACCCAGCTAATAATATTGATTTTAGTTTTTGATTTCATAGGGGATCTTTGATACAAGAGAACTTTTATATTTACGTACAAATTCCAGAGCTATATTCGCGACGGTTAAACCAATTTGAAATAGATATTCATGCACTACCGGTACAATCAGCTTCTGATCTTTTAAAGAGTACTCCATTGTGAGGCTTTCCACCGGAGATCCAAAAACTCCGTGAGTTGAATCTGCATGTGCCGCCTCTTGCCCAGCATATCTTTCGATAAGAAATCTCGGTGTGAAACTTCTCATCTTGGGAGTACGGCCTTCGTCAGGAACTTCCCAATCAAGTAAAAACCCGTTTTCCAGCCACTCACTTAAATCAATGGATGAATATAGTGATTGGCCGTCTTTTTCAGCAAACACAATTGGTAAACGACCTCCGGCTAATTGGGTAAATAATGCTCTTTTCTTAACTTGTTGGACAATCTTTCCGGTTGTAGAATCCATTTCTGTAATTTGTATAAAGCCGTTTTGATTAAGTTTCATCACAGAAAATATATCTTTGGTTTCTGCCGCTAATTCAGACATCAGTCCATCACCACTTTGTGATCCAACCAGAACTCTGAGTCTTATTCCGATGTTCTTTACTTCGTCAAAATTGTGATCGACAGCAAACCTATCGCAACTGTCCAACAATAATTGCGCATGGCTTCTGAGATCTTCTAATCTTTGTTGAAAATCCTTTTTCATTTGATTCCATTTCCTAAGTAAGATACCCGCCCCTAACCGGGAGCGAGGTGTTAAGCATACAAACACAACGTTCAATACTCACTCGAACTGGGGTTCGAATGAGCGTCCAAATTGGCTCCCCGGCTTGGACGCCATTCGAACCACAGAATCCAGCCAGGAAGTGCTACTTTTAGTCAAACTCTATAGGGTCCGGCGAAAGGGACTTTTGGTGTCTTTCGAGAAACCTTTCACCTAAAAAGAACAGAAATCAAACGAATTGCAAAACCTGCTCGCTTCGCTTTCTATGCACCGCTTTGACTTTGAAGACAATGCCCAAGACGTTAAGAAACCGGATCAACGTTTCAAGCGTAATGTTTGATCCGTTTTCTATCCTGGCAACCACTTGCTGTTTGATTCCCAGTTTACCTGCAAGCTGTTTTTGGGTCAGGCCTTTTTTTTCTCTATATTCTACAAGATGTTCTAAAAGCTCAAGCTTTGAGGCTTCAAGCTCTATGCGGGCCTCTCTTTTCTTATCTTGGCCGATGAGCTTTTTTCTAACTTCTTCGTAACTTTCTCCGATATGTTTCATGATAGCGCCTCTCTTTCCAAATAATCTGCTTTTCTTTTTAAAGCGATTTCAAGCTCTCTTTGCGGTATGTCACTCGTTCTTTTCAAAAAAGCGTGCAGCAATAGAACCTGTGTTCGCCTGTGAAAGCAACATAAGATCCTGTTCCGATCAGGCCTAAGTTCATACAAGCCAAGCCCACCTCCAAGGCTATCCGTTATGGGTCTTCTAAGACCAAAACCAAACTGTGCCAACCTGTCCAAATAGGCGATCGCTTTATCTTGCTGCCTTTTTGGCGCTGAACTTAGATACTCGTGGACAGGAGAATTACCCTTTTCATCCTTGTAGAAGATTATTTCAAACACTTGTTCTCCGGTCTTATCTCAAGTATACAGCATATAAGCTGTATGTCAAGTGGGTAAAAACCCGACTCCACAGGAAGCAGAGGCCAGCACTTACTTGGGCTATTTATTTTCAGGTTCTATCTTTGCCGGTTGAAATACGGTGCCAGGAACGTAGCGATAACCTTGTGGAATTGTCGGAAACTTTTGTTGATTGAAAGCCTTAAGCTCTCCCTCGGTGATAACGTGCTTATCAATATCAGGAACGTTAACCTTATTGCTTTCGCGCCATTCCCATTTAAGTTGATTAATGGCAGTTTCGGCTGCATAGAGAGCGCCCATAAGTTCTTCTTGTTTTTTGGTAATAATCTCCCCGGTGTCGGTATCAAAGATTAGCGTACGATCATCGATCATCTGAGCCTCAAAGAGAAGCTTATTTCCATAGGACCGAGAAAAACCCAGTATATTTTTAATAACCGTATAATGGCTCTCGCTTGATGACACATTATTAGCAGACCCAGCAGTATCCAACGTTGAGTAAGACTTCAGAAGTTTACCGGTTTTGTAGAAGGCTAGCGCGAGTTCTCCCGCTGAGGCTTCATGTCCTCTAGACCACGCTCCGGTTTGAACCACACAAACTGTATCAGGACTCGCAGCAAAACCATCAAGAAAAATATTCGGTGAGTACCAATCATATTGGTGCACAAGGAGATCATCTTTGTCTGTAACCTGATAAATTTTAGTTTTACCTTTCAAACCATAACTTTCGGCAGGGATTGATTTGGCGTAGAAACCGCCCCATTCGTTCGATTTGACATATGGTCGATTACCCGCTTCATCATCAGCAAAAGAAAGCTGGGTTAAAGAAATAGATATTCCAAATACGAAAATAATTGCGAATAATTTTTTCATGTCAATCATTAAAATCGATTCCTTAACATTAGACTCCGGAACAATACGCCCCGCCTCTAAACTGGGAGCGAGGCGTCTTCTTTATTTTGTTACGCTTAACTACCCCGACTTGGGATGCGAATGAGCGTCCAAATTGGTATCGATCAATCACGTGATCGACTTAAGCTTCTTAAAGAATAAAAATCACCATGAATCAGTGCCAACTTCTTGGCGCGACTCCAGCACTTAATCTGTGCTTCACGCTTTTTAGCGTCTACTTTGGATCGATGTTCTTCTTGATAAACCAAGCGAGCGGGTGGATTGTAGCCGGTATAATGCGACGTGCCTTCTCGATGTTCCCTCAGCCGCCGATTAAGATCGTTCGTTACACCTGTATAAAATGATCCGTCTGCGCATTCTAAAATATAAACCGTCCACATTGATATTGTCCTTCGACGCGTTCGCTTCGCTCACTTGCTCAGGATGGATTCGGTGGTGAGCAAGGCGGATGGCCAAAAGGCCATCCGCCGCGTCGAATCCACTCCACGAGCAGATATCCCAGGGAACCTTAATCTGCTCAAAAAGCACTGTTAAATTTCAAAAAGCACTCAAAAACACCACCCGACTTACCCGGGCCAGTCAATTCTCCCACGCCGAAGAGATGGCCGCGCTTTGGAGCGATTCTCCAGAGTTGTTGCGGTGGGTGAAGGTGTCTTAAAAAACACTATTATAAGGCAACACAAAGTGAGGTTCTTTAGCTTGCCTCCATAAAACCTCGACTGCCTGATTTAACACATTGCTCCAAAAAGTCATTTGACCACTGATGTCTTCAATTTGACCGCTTTCGGACATTTTTATCCATACATTGATATTCCTGGTGGATTTAGGATCCAAGATGTAAGGGGCCGGTACAATGGTGAAGGTGCAAGTATTATCGTTGTTCATGACAAAGTTTTGTATCGTGTTATCCGTCGTTGAAAAAGTTTCGATTTTTAAAGCAACATCCTTCTGTTGGGGAAATGGAGTCATATAAATATGCTTCCATGCAATCTCGGACTTTCCATCAACATTTCTAATAAAAATATTTGCTATAATCTTAGTCCCTGGCATCTTCCCATTTTCGTATACATCTAAATATTCCGTACCACCAACTCCTAAATCATCATGTAAGCCGGCATAAGCACAAGCTGTAAGAGTTAAAAATAATAAAACTACTAACACAACGCGCTTCATGAATAATCCTTTAATTTAATCTCGCTTTACTCAAAAGTAAAAGTACCGTCCGAAGTGATTCCCAATCGGTCTCGTCGTTCGGCGCGCAAGTCACGTACCGGATTGCCCCCCCAAGCCCCCTTGGCAGGAATTTTAGTGCCCTTAGGTAGATAGCTGCAAGGAGCAATGGAGGCCCCGTCTCCGATTTCGCAGTCGGGCATGATCACCGAGCCAAGACCAACTGAGGCGTTATTGCCTATTTTGGTGGGTGCCAAGCGCAAAAAACCACGTTCCGAGGCATGACAAATTAGCGCTACACCTCCACCGATCAGCACATTGTTGCCTATTTCAAGCATCGATAGATCCGCAAGACCAGCTGTATTTATATTCACTCCTTCCCCTACCTTGGCTCCCATGAGACGATAAAACAACGTTTGAAACGGCGAAAGACGTAAAACATCCAAAAAGGCGCTATTGGCGATTAAAATCATAGAGTTGTATCCCATCCACCGAAGGGCTTCTGGGGAATGAATGGCGTAAAGACCCGATGCAATCTTAAATCTGAAAATATTCTTTGTGAGAACGCAAAGAAAAATCAGTGTTGTGCCAAAAATAAAATAACCCAATGAAATTGAAAAAGAAAATGCCAGCACTCTGAGCCAAAGTGCGTATGCCACTGTCAATTTCCACGTGCCGATAAGAAAAAAGACCATGGGAAAAAGAGAAAAACCTAGCACAAAAATAGCTATAAAATGCAGAAAAATAATCCAAAGCTCAAAACGCGTGGCTTCCCACTTGGCTTTTTTACTTTTATCATTCGGACTAGCTTCAGTCATGCCGCTAATTTAACATTCTTATCTACACTGTGCAAAGGTAAATACAGCAACACTGTGCATAATCGCCTTTACTAAGTAAAGGTTACCAGCACCCTTACTTGTGCCCTTACACATCTAGTTGGCAGGACACTTTTTTCTTTTAAGCAAGACAGAGTATGCAAGTGCAGTTTCTTGGTAACTAATTCCATCTCCTTGTGTCCCCTCCACTGATTAGGGTATGTGCGTACGTGCTTTTAATGTCTTGCTTAAAAGAAAAAAGTGTCCTGCCAACGTGAGTTTGAGTGGATAGCTTTACCGAGAATAAGGGTGCTGGCAACTGAGTATAGCTCAGTTAATGAGATATTCTTAATGCTGGTTCGTGAAATTCTTAATTAAAAGAACATGAGTATGCTAAACTCACCGCATGAGTCAAACACAAAAGTTTATTTTGGTAACTGGAGGCACCCGGGGAATCGGAAAAGCGATCACCCTGTCGCAGGTAAAAAAGACTTGTACGATTTTTTTAAATTACCTACGTGACGATGCTTCCGCGATGAAGGTGAAAAAAACCGCCGAAAAAAAAGGTTCCCGTGTCGTTCTTCTGCCAGGCAATGTCGGTGATGCGGAAACGGTATCCTGCCTATTTCAGTCAATTCAAAAAGAAACAAACCGCCTAGATGCCCTGATTCACAGCGCGGCACTCGGGGTTTTTAAACCCGTCCATCAATTGCGCGTGAAAGATTGGGATATTTCACTCGACGTGAATGCGAAGGCATTTTTGCTCCTCACGCAGGCAACGTTGCCATTGATGAAAAAATACGGTGGTAAAATCCTTGCAATCTCAAGCCTCGGATCACGGCGTTTCACACCCAATTACGGAGCCATCGGCATTTCGAAAGCAGCGCTAGAAAACCTGGTGCGTTATCTTGCTGTTGAACTGGCACCGCATAAAATTCATGTAAATGCGGTGTCAGGGGGACTGGTCGAGACCGATTCTCTCAAGATGTTCCCCAATTTTGAGTCAATGAAGAAAGCTTACCTTTCTCGAACGCCGGGAGCTCGTCTGGGAAAACCACAAGATATTGCGGATATCGTTTCCTTTCTTTTAAGTCCTCAGGCTAACTGGATTTACGGTCAGACGATTATCGCGGATGGCGGCTATTCTCTCTTTTAATTCTCTGGCTTTTTTCTATTCATTCCTGGTCATCGCGGTTTGGACACGACGTGTTTTTTGGATGTCAAAGTTCCGAAAAACCAACCCACCTCTCAAACCCATCGAGCAGTCCAATATCCGGGTGAACGAGAAAATTTCCGTTATTGTTCCTGCGCGCAATGAGGAAAAAAATATTGCACGTTGTCTTTTTCATCTTTTAAGGCAAAATTATAAGAATTTTGAAATTATTGTGGTGGATGACCGTTCCGATGACCGCACGGGACACCTTTTACAAAACTTCAAAGGGCTGTCCGAACTACCGTTTAAAATAATCCGTATCGAAAAACTCCCTTCAGGCTGGACAGGGAAAAACCATGCCATGTTCGTGGGATCAAAAGCGGCAACAGGATCCTGGCTCCTTTTCACGGACGCGGACACAACGCACCAACCGGCATCACTTGGCACAGCCATTAGTTGTGCGGTTGAAAATAAAATCGATTTCCTAACACTTGCACCGGAAACTGAATGTCGTACGTTTTGGGAAAAAACGGTGCAACCTCTCGCCGTTTCGAGCCTCGCGCTGTGGTTTAACACAGTAGAAGTGAACAATCCACTTTCAAAAATTGTGCTTGCCAATGGTCAGTATATTTTGATCCGGAAAAATATCTATGAAGCGGTGGGAGGAAATGAGTCCGTAAAATCAGAAGTGGTGGAAGATGTGGAACTGGCCAAAAAAGTAAAAGCCGCGGGTTACGCGATTCGCTTTCTTAACGGCACCGAGCTTTATTCGACACGCATGTACAGCTCGCTAAAAGAAATTAAGACCGGCTGGACGCGTATCTACACTTATCTATTCAATAAAAAAGTTCCGCTGATCCTGCATAAAATATTTCTATTTTTATTTTTTTCTATCCTCCCTTTCATTGTTTTAGGTCTTGAAAAATTCTGGTTTTTTTCCGGGTCGGCGCTTTATAATCCGACGGTTTGCGTAATATCTCTTTTTGCCTGCACATGGATAATTCTTATTCGTTTTTTTGGAAACAAGCTTCTAAAATGCAATCCTTGGTACGCCCTGCTTCACCCCGTCGGGTCGCTGGTGATGTTGTGGGTTCTTGCCTCTTGCCTGGGAAGAATAATTTTCAACCAACCGTCGGTGTGGCGCGGGGATTCTTACCGTTAAAATTATTGGACGCCACAGTAACTTTCGTGGATGGCCAATAGAGTTGATAAATCTTTTGTTGGGCAAATTTTTTAAATTCCGCATCTTGGCTACCGAC
Source organism: uncultured Planctomycetia bacterium (assembly GCA_964628355.1). GTDB lineage: Bacteria > Omnitrophota > Gorgyraeia > 2-02-FULL-51-18 > 2-02-FULL-51-18 > CAZVNB01. The sequence goes on from CAZVNB010000033.1 coordinate 55,898, forward strand.
ATTTAGCTTTAAATTTTCATACGCGTACACCCCCATCGGCTGGTTTTGCCAGTCAAAAAGCGCCATCTGATCTGGTAATGCCGTTTCTTGATCAAAGTGAACTATCGCGCGATGCGAAAAAAAACCATCGTCCGGCTTCGATCCGGAAAATATAACATCCACCGTTTCGCCACCACCCAACTTCTGAGACGCAATCACTTGAAGCTTATTTTCTCTGGCGCCTTTCAGCACGGCTTGAGTAAAATCATTGAGGAAAGAACCAATGCCAGCATCCTCGATATTATAAGATTCACTTCCCTCGCGCACCCAGGGACTTGTCGGATCGAGAAATATTACGGGCGCCAGTCCCAACAGCAGCCCTGGCTTGTGAATTGCAAGCTTCCCGTCATGTTTTCCCCGTTCATATAAAACCTGCAGTCCTTTTTTTGGCAGGTTTGTCCAACCCATGAATATTTTGAATGGCTTTTCAAATTTAAGAAAAATTGTTTCCTTAGGCCCTAAAACATCCCCAGATTTTTCCTGCTTTTGGAACATCGCTTTATAATCCTGAATGGTTCCGTAGGCCTTTAAGCTCTTCTCCAACACTGCCCCTAGACGCACACGATTAGAATCCGGATCCTTGCTGAGATCTTTGAGTTGAAATATTTCTGTCGCGTGAAGCACAGGCAAAAATAAAAAGAATAGTAGGAAAGTTAGAATGGTTTTCTTCATAGTTTCAAAGTTGTGTTTAAAAAATTAAGCACTTCTTTTTCGTATAAATCACGTTTTAATATTACCGCTTCGTTATGCCCGGCTTTAGGGACCACTAGATGGGCTCTCGGTGCACGTGACGCATCAAGACGCGCGAGAAATTTCTGGTGGCGGCTCGGAACATAGTCATCATTTTCACCATGAATCATGAGAAGGGGCACGTGTTTTTTCCGCAATAATTTTTCTACGTCGATAAATTTTTTTCCACTACGACGCTGGCAATGCCAAAAACCCAACTGCGTAAAAATATTGACCACCCAATCCGGGTAATGTTGGCCGAAAAGATTTGGCTTCACGAGAATCGGCGCCCACTTACGGATGTAATCACGAAAAATCTCTTTCATTGAAAAAAGACCATCAGCAACCACCGCGCTCACTGCGCTGGTTTTAAAAGACGCACCTAGAGCAATATTGGCTCCTTTGGAGACGCCAAATAACAGAATCGGGGAGACATCATACGCTTTTCTCACCCAGCGAATCACGGTAAGAAGCCGTTCAACATCCATTGCCTCCGGCCATTGCATCAGAGCATTGGCCTCACCATCCTTGGTTTTCTCATCAAACTCGACGCTGAGCACGCAACACCCCGCCTCGGGAAGAAATGACACATATTTTTCCCACGATTCCTTCGTAGCGCCGGACTCATGGCAGAAAATAACAGTGCACCGTGGGTTTTTTTTCTCGACAATGAGCGCTTCAATCTCATTGTCGGAAGAATCTAAAATGCTGATCTTCTCGCCACGCACCGGAATGTCGGACAAACCGGAAGGTTTGTACACCAATCCCATAAAAATATTGCTGATCATACGAGTGTATTTAAAAGCAGAGAACAAACCGTAGGCGATTAACGCTGCCGCCAGCGCGAACCAAATAAAATGAATCATGACAATACCTTCTGACTTTTCCGGCCTTTGATTTTCTCCAGTATAACCGCGCCCACCACGCTGATTTCAAACAAAATGAAAAGCGGAATAGCCAATAAAAGTTGGCTTGCCACGTCCGGACCAGGGGTCAACACCGCCGCCAAAATAAAAATTGACACAATCGCCCAACGCTGGAATTTATTTAATATTTTTGCATTCACCAGCCCCGAACCCACTAGGACAAGGATAAACACGGGTAAATTGAATGCCACGCCGAAAGCAAACACCATGGAAGTTAAAAATGAAATATATTCGCTAGCGGATACTAGGGGTTTCATAAACTCACTCTGCATGCCGATCAGAAAATGAAGCGTGAGTGGTATGACTCCAAAAAATGAAAAAATCGCTCCCAGAATAAACAAAAAAGTTGAAATAACAATCAGGGGAAACAGAACTTTTTTTTCATTGCTATATAGCGCAGGCAAAACAAAAAGCCACAGCTGCCCGAGAATCACTGGCGATGAAAACACTACCGCCGCCAGCAATGACACTTTGATTTTGACAATGAAAGCATCCGCGGGAGAAAAAAAGTAAACCGACGGCACTTCTCGCACCAAAGGCGTCACAAGCCAATTCAGTAAGTGGTCTGAATAAACCATTGGCGGTAAGATACAGACAAAAAAAGCCGCGAGCGATATAATGAGTCGTTGCCTCAGCTCATCTAAATGCTCAAAAAACGTCCCGTAAAATTGTCGCGCCATTTATTTTAAAAAATTGCCAAATATGTAAGCCATGACATCATTGTAACATAACACTTTACTGTGACTTAGGGTGTGTTGCGTTGACTTCTGGTGGGCCATCTGCTACACTCCAATCTCAGTGCGCATGAATAATATCAAAATCCGATCTGCACTACTTGGTGTTCTCATCAGCGTCCTTTCTTTGTACGCGTTGAGCCTGCTTTTCGATAAAAATTTACTACTCCGAAAAAACCGGAACCTGAACGAAGATTCCAGAAGACTTGCGCAAGTCTTCGACTTTATTCAACAAAAAACCCGGAAGACTGCGCAAAACCTCCAAGAATTTGAAAAAGAAAAACAAACCCTCCTCGAAACATTGGACTTCCTCAAAAAAGAAAATGCGGCGCTTCAATCTTCGATAAAAAAAAATGAATCACGCCTTGAGTCGATCAAAGAGGAAAAATCCTATCTTGAAGAGATGTTGATCAATAAAACCAAGCAAATTGAAATCTTGAATAGCCAAAAACAAACAGCTGCCGCTTCGAATGCCGAAACAGCACCGCCCGAGGGCATGAATGCAACCCTTCAGCAAAAAGACGAGGAGTTGAAACGTCTCAACGATCAAAACCATATTTTACAGGAAAAGCTCGATCGTCTTTACAAAACTACCAACGACAAAATTAACGAGATCAATATCGCAAAGATCGCGCTCGCCGACACAGTATCGACCGCCCGCAAGAAAATTGAAGATGAATGGAACATGGTGAATCTCGGTTCCGTCGCAACCAGCGCCATATCCGAACGCAGTAAAACCCCGCTAGAGACTCCGCAACCCAAATCAGAAGGCCACGTACTTGCAATTAACAACGAGCACGGCTTTGTTGTGATTGATCTGGGGAAAGTGGACAACTTATCTTCAGAGTCCACGTTGGAAGTGAAAAAGAACGGCCAGTCGATCGCAACTTTAAATATTCTTGAAATTCGTGATGTGATGGCCGCCTGCAATATCAAGGAAATCCAAACCGGTCAAAGAGTCGAAATCAACGATCCTGTTTCAATCCTACGCTGATCAGACGTCTTTAAATTTTTTAAAATTTCATCGAAAATTTTAGGAACACTCAAGCCCACCAAATCTAAAAGGAATTCTCGCTTTCCATGCTCGATAAAACGGTCAGGAATCCCGAAGATTTTAATTTTCGGAAACACTCCTGGTTGATTTTGAAAAAATTCCAGCACTGCCTCACCAAAACCACCAATCAAACTTCCCTCTTCGAGGGTGACAATCAGCTTTTTTCCTTCTGAAAGTTGGAAAATCGTCTCTTGGTCCAAAGGTTTTGAAAAGCGCGCATTCACAACAGCCGTTTGAATGTTTTGAGTTTCTAATTGAGCAGCCACTTCCATAGCCGTATAAACAAGGCTTCCAAAAGAAAGAATCAGCACATCATTTCCTATACGCAAAATTTCAGATTTACCGTAAACGATCGGTATGGGAACGCGTTGCCCAAGCGTAGATTTTGTTTCTTCGGCAACGGCGCCGCGCGGATAACGCAGCGCAATCGGACCTCTGCGGTGGCTGTAGGCAAAATCTAACATGAGTTGCATCTCACGTCCATCACGCGGCGCCATCAACGTAACACCAGGAATTTTCCGAAGATACGAGATATCAAAAACACCATGGTGCGTAGGCCCATCCTCACCTACCAGTCCCGCGCGGTCTATACAGAAAATAACAGGCAGATTCTGCAATGCCACATCATGAATGATCTGATCATGGGCACGCTGCAAAAAAGTGGAATAAATTGCCACCAAGGGGCGCATGCCGGATTTCACGAGTCCTGCCGCGAAAGAAACGCCATGCTCTTCGGCGATACCCACATCGAAAAAACGCTCCGGAAATCTATTTGAAAATTCGATCAGGCCAGTCCCCTCGCACATGGCCGCTGTGACTGCAACAACATCCGGATATGTCGAGGCAAGCTGAATGGCAGATTCTCCAAACACCTTGGTGTATGTTTTTGACTTCGAAACGGCCTTGGGTTGACCGGTTCCGACGCAAAACGGCGTGGAAGCATGCCAACGCGCTGGGTCTTTTTCGGCGATTTTATAACCTTTGCCTTTTTTTGTGATCACATGCAAAAGAATGGGCCCTTCGATTTTTGAAATGTTTTGAAGAATTTTGACAAGTTCCGTTATATTGTGGCCGTCGAGCGGTCCAAAATAACGAAACCCCATTTCCTCAAACAAAAGCCCGGGAATAAAAAGATTTTTTAAACCTTCATCGATTTTCTTGGCTTTGGCGACCATTTGTTTTCCGACACGGGGAATCTTCCGAATCAGCATTTCAACATCTTTGCGTAGGTGGTTATAAATTGGGTTGGAAATAATTTTATTAAGATATTTGCTGATCGCGCCCACGGTGGGGGAAATACTCATTTCATTATCGTTTAATACGATGATCAGATTCTCATTTAAATGACCGGCATGATTCAGTGCTTCGAACGCCATGCCACTGACTAGGGATGCATCCCCAATCACCGCAACAGTTTTGCGTGAACACGCATTCCATGGCTTTCCAGTTTTGGCTCCCGATAGAAGCCGGTTGCCGACAGCGATGCCAAGAGATGTTGAAATGGATGTGGCGGCATGCCCCGTGGTAAAAGGATCGTGCACGCTTTCATCTTTGTTAGAAAAACCGCTTAAACCCCCGCTCTGACGAAAAGTTTTAAATGCCTCACGCCGGCCAGTCAGGATTTTGTGCGCATGCACTTGATGACCCACATCCCAGACAATCGTATCTTTTGGCGTATCAAAAAAATAATGTAGGGCAACGGTTAGATCCACAGCACCTAGTGCTGCGCCAAGGTGGCCGCCGTTTTCTGACACAATGCTAAGAATATACTCGCGCACTTCCTCGGCAAGTTTTGGAAGCTCGGATTTGGACAGCGTTTTTAAATCCGACGGGTTGTTGATTTTTGAGAGAAGTTGCATGAGTTAATTTTTCCGGGTTGCTACAAAATCCGTGATGGTTTCGAGAAAACGACCCTTTTTTCCAAAGGGCAAAAGCTCACGTTTGGCTTTCGCAAGAAGCGAAATTGCTTCTTGCTTGGCCTTTTGGACGCCGATAGTCCTGGCATAGCCCTGTTCGTCCATTATATCATCCACAATTTGAAAAAGAAGTCCGACGTACTTCCCATAATGGTAAAGCGATCGCACCTGACGCATTGTGCCTCCGCCAAGGTAGGCTCCGACACGAGTGCAAACAGCAATAAGCGCGCCGGATTTATGTGCATTAATGTATGCCAGAGTCGGTAAATCCATATTTTTTTCCTGAAACTGAATGTCCACGGCCTGACCTCCCACCATTCCTTGGTTTCCGATAGCATCGGAGATCCATTCAATCACCTGAAGGCGTTTTTTCTCGTAGGAAGAACTTTTACTTCCACCACTTTGGCTCAAAACTTTAAATGCCAGCGTGAGAAGCGCGTCCCCGGCCAACAACGCCGTGACCTCGCCAAATTTGGCATGACAACTCGGCTTTCCGCGCCGAACCATATCATTGTCCATGCAAGGTAAATCATCATGAACCAGAGAATAGCTATGAATAAGTTCAAGAGCGCAGGCAGCTTTGATCACATTCGTTTGTTTTCCGCCCACGGCCCGGCAGGCGCTCAACGTAAAAATGGGACGAATGCGCTTTCCGCCAGACAACACCGCATAACGCATGGCTTGACTCAAAGCGCGCGGAGGCTCATTTTCCTTTGGTAAAAGAGAAAAAAGTGTCGTTTCGATCTTCCTAGCTTGCTTTTTAAGAAAAGTATGACTATTCATTAAGCCGTCAATAATTTCCTATCTCTTTTTTTTCGGTTTCGACACGGACTCTTCTTCTCCGGATTCGAACGAAGTTGCTTTGAATTTTCCGCCGCTTGTTTTCATCAATACTTCCACTTTTTTTTCAGCCTCGGTGAGACGCTTGGAACAAATATCCGCCATGCGCACTCCTTCCTCATATTGCTTAAGCGCTGCCTCGAGCGATAACTCTCCGTTCTCGAGATTCTCAACAATGGTTTCGAGGCGTTTTAGCGCCGACTCGAACTCTATTTCTTTTTTTTCATCCGCCATTTTCCACCTCCGTCACGCGGCTCATAAAAAAGCCGTCTTGCACCTTTGTTTGCACCTGGTCTCCCACTTGAACTAACCGCACGGAACTCACAACCTTTCTCTCCGGATATTTGAGAGACACGCTGAAACCCCTTTTGAGCGTCGCCAACGGACCAAGCGCTTCAAGCTTTTCGATTAAAAAATGTGTTCGATCACGTTTCAACACAAAAAAATGCTTAAAAATCATTACGAGATTTTTTTCCGTCTCGTCCAAGCGCTGGAAAAGAGCTTCAAACGCTGAAAGCGGGTCACGAAGCGCCTTGCTTTCGTTGAGTTTTTGCCACTGTTGGCGAGAATTTTTTAAAACAACGTCTATCGCCTGAAACAAGCTGCCCTTAAGCTCAGCGATTTTTTTCAACAAATCCTCGCGCAGAGGCAACACCAGTTCGGCTGCTGCCGACGGCGTTGGCGCTCTTAAGTCCGCCACAAAATCTGCGATAGTGAAATCTGTTTCATGCCCCACCGCTGAAATCACGGGAATCCTGGACTGAAAAATAGCTCGAGCCACAACTTCTTCGTTGAACGCCCAAAGATCTTCCAAACTTCCTCCGCCGCGAGTCACAATCATGACGTCCGCAATATTATTTTGGTTCAAATCGTCAATCGCCCCGGCAATCGCGGATGCCCCTTGAGCTCCTTGCACCGGCACGGGGTAAATCAAAAGATGCACATTCGCATACCGTCTGCCCAATACGTTCAAAATATCGTGCAACGCCGCTCCATCCATAGAAGTCACCAAAGCAATTTTTCTCGGAAGAAATGGAATTTGTTTTTTTCTTGCTTCCTCGAATAGTCCTTCCCGGCGCAATTTTTCTTTGAGCTCCTCGAAACGAAGCTGCAACAATCCCACACCCTTGGGCTCCACGCGCTCGACGTAAAGCTGATACTGACCTCTCAAAGCGTACACGCTAACACGTGCAAAACATAAAACCTGCATGCCGTCCTTCAATTCAAATCCCAGGGAGGCATTTTCACGGCGAAACATCACGCAAGCGATCTGGGCGTTCTCATCCTTCAGAGAAAAATACATATGACCCGAACTGTGAAATTTGAAATTACTGATCTCCCCTTCGACCCACAGTTCTTGAAAATTGCTCTCGAGCAACAACCGAATACTTCGCGTCAACTCCGAAATAGAAATTACTTTAGGTTGCCACCTATTGTCTTGAATCAAAACAGCAGCCGCTGCTTTCACTGACGTCATATTTTCTCAGCCCACTTTTTTTTGAATACGTTCTATGGCACCGGCCTTGCCGCTCAGCGGATCGACCGTGATGATGGCACCGCAAAGCCGCACGTCATTCTTGGCCACGACTTTTTTTACATTCACTTGTGTCAAAAAACGCTGGATAATCAGTTCTTTTTCAGCGCCGATCACCGAGTCATAAGGACCAGTCATGCCAAGATCTGTGATGGCCGCCGTACCTTTGGCCGTCACACGCTCGTCAGCAGTTTGCACGTGCGTGTGTGTGCCTACCACGGCGGACACCCGACCATCCAAATACCAACTCATTGCCGATTTTTCGCTGGTTGCTTCGCAATGCATGTCCACGAGAATAACTTGCGCACCGCTTTTTTTTACTTTTTCAATCTCTTCGTCCGCCGCCAGAAAAGGAGAGGTAAAGTGATAGCGCATGAACACTTGGCCGGCAATATGAATCACGCCGATTTTGACACCTTTGCATTCCAGCACGCAGGACCCCACACCGGGCAGTATTTTTGGAAAATTTGCCGGGCGTAAAATCCGCACATCTTTTTTAAAAAGTTCTTCGATTTCTTTTCTTCGGTCAAACGAGTGGTCGCCGCAGGTCAAGACATCACAGCCGTTTTGAAAAAGTTCTTTCGCGATACTTTCGGTAATCCCTGAGCCGTCAGCGGCATTTTCGGCGTTACACACGACAAAATCTATCTCTCCAGTTTTTTTCATGTTGTTCACAAAAAGTTCGATAGCTTTTCGGCCCGGTTCGCCATACGTATCACCAATGGCAAGAATTTTAATCATTATTTCGCGAATTCTTCCACACGAGTCTCGCGGATGATCACCACCTTGATCTGTCCAGGAAAATCGAGAGCTTCTTCTATTTTCTTCGAAATTTCCCTCGCCAAAGCCGGCATACAGTCTTCCGGTACATGATTGGGTTTCACAATCACGCGCACTTCACGGCCGCCTTGAATAACATAGGACTTGTCGACTCCCGGATGTTTATCTACGATCTCTTCGAGTTTTTTTACTCGTTTTAAATAATTTTCCAGCGACTCACGGCGTGCACCCGGTCTTGCGGCGCTAACCGCGTCCGCTGCCTGCACCAGCATCGGCCATACAGACTGCATCTCGATGTCTTCATGATGCGCCTCGACTCCATGAATCACATCGGGCCGTTCGCCGTATCGCCGACAAAGTTCTCCTCCAATCAAAGCGTGCGGACCTTCCGTGTCATGGCTTACTGCTTTTCCGATATCATGTAAAAGTCCCGCGCGGCGCGCAAGTGCGGCATCCAGTCCCATTTCTCCTGCAATTACGTTCATCAGATACGCCACCTCCACCGAGTGGTCGAGCACATTTTGTCCGTAGCTCGTACGGTATTTAAGCCGCCCCAGGAGTTTCACGATTTCAGGATGCGTGTTGGTGAGATTGACATCTAACAGTGCCTTCTCACCGGTTTCTTTGAGCACATTTTCCATGTTACGCTTGGTTTTCTGCACCACTTCTTCGATGCGTGCCGGCTGAATTCTGCCGTCCTGAATCAACTCTTCAAGCGCAAGCTTTGCCACTTCTCGCCTCACGCCGTCAAACGCCGAAAGCACCACCGATTCCGGCGTATCATCGATCACTAAATCAACACCCGTGAGCGTTTCAAAAGTTTTAATGTTACGCCCGTCTTTACCGATGATGCGTCCTTTCATTTCTTCATTGGGCAAATGCACCAGGGTCACAGTCGACTCCAATGAGTGTGGAGCGGCACAACGCATAATAGCCAAAGCTAAAATTTTTTTTGCTTTTTGTTCGGCCAATTCTTTCGCATCCTTCTCTATTTCAATGATCATCTTGCTGACATCCGAGCGGATTTCGATTTCCATGCGTTTCATCAGTTGGGATTTAGCTTCGTCAGGGTCCAGTTTCGAGATTTTTTGCAACAACTCTCTTTCTTGAGCAATTAATTTTTCGAACGATTTTTCTTTATCGAAAATGGTTTTTTCCCTAAGCGCGGCTTCTTGCAATTTAAAAAGCGCTTCACGTTCTATTTTCTGCGAGCTATCAATTTTGTACTCGAGTTGTTCCTCTTTGTGCCGAAGCACTTTTTCTAAATTTTCCAGATCACGTTTTTGCTGAGCAATTTTATCTTCAAATTCACTTTGCGCGCGGGAAAGATAATTTTTTGACTCACGGTCATTACGTTTTAGCGTGTCTTCGGCTTCTCGCTTGGCTTTGACGAGAATTTCGCGCGCTTTGGACTCTGCGGTACGGATCAAACGTTCCGCGTAGCGCTTTCGCAGCACATACCCCAGAGCAAAAAACAAGCCCGCGATTCCGAACGATGCTAAAATTAGTAAAAAAATTGTATTTCCGTCCATAAATATCCTCTAAATGATCGCACAACTTACGTGACCGTAGAGAGCATCAAGTCGTCCGCGCGAATTTATACTCAAGTTTCCGTCAAGACAATATCGACCCTCTGATCGTGATTTTCTTGAGGAATTTGTTGAAGCACTTGAAAAGAGAAAGCTAAGGCAATTTTTGGAATTCTTTCCGAAAGCTTCGAAAGAAAACGGTCATAAAAACCTGCGCCGCGGCCCAATCGCCGGCCTTTGACGTCAAACGCCAAACCCGGCACAATCACGCAATCCACTTCTTTCGGATCCGCAAGCCTTGTTTTCTCACGTCGAGGTTCCAAAACACCCAGAGTCCCCGCCTCTAAATCAGTAGCCAACTCACGAATTTCGTACAGTTTCAGCTCTTTATTTTCCATGTCGGCTAACGGCACCAACACTTTTTTTCCTATTTTCAAAGCCTCTTCGATCATGGGATGCGTATTGACCTCCGTAGGCAACCCCACGTAGAAGCACACGGACATTGCCTTGCAAAAAGCTTCCTGCTCAAACAGTTTTTTTTGAATTTGACGACTCTTTTGGTCTCGGTCGTGGCGGCTTTGAGTCAAAAGCAACGACTTTATCTCCTGCCTCAAGCTTTTTTTCTCATTCACTCGGAGTGCCTTAGATATGAAACGTGGTCGCTGGAACGCGAATTTTAGATTTTTTCATTTGGCGCGCCTCATCGACCAACTCCTTGAGGGTGGTTTTGGAAAGACCATTTTGAATACAAGCTCCTAATTTTTGCCAAAAAAGAACGTTGCCAATTGAAATTTCGTTCATGTCTGGCAAAAATGTACTCTGTCCGTCTTTTCCGACGAATGCTTTGTTTTCCATGCAATAAAAAAGATTTTCGAGCGTGATATCAGATGGTTTTTGCGCCAGCACATAACCACCCTGAGGACCCCGTACACTTTTAACCAACCCTTTTTTCTTGAGTGCATTTAAAATCTGCTCAAGATAAGAAACAGAAATGCCTTCTTTTTTGGCGATTTGTGAAACCGACAACGAGCCTTCCCCATAACGCATTGCGAGCACCAAAATCGCCTTTAGCCCGTAGAGTGTCCTTGTGGAAAATTTCAACGGTCGCTCGCCCTCACCTTCACGATTTGAAGTTCACTTTTCAATTCTTCCAGCGACTGCATAATTTTTTCCTGGTTTTGCGTGACTTGATTCAATTTTTTTAAAATTTCACCCGAAGTCTCATCCTCCGCACCGGAAATTACTGGCAAAGCGAAAATAGCCGCCCCAACGATCCACGCCATAAAAAAGTATTTTTTCATAAATAATCCCTCCTGGAGTTTGACTTTCTATTTTGCGCTTTCTCCACTCACCGGTTCCACTTTCACGCCACGGGATTCGAGATATTTTATTCCTTTTTCTAGGTTTTTTTCGTCGCCTTCTAATTCCAGCATCATCTCACCGACTGTTTCGGTCACACGGGCTTTGCGGATATTCGGCATGATGTTGAATTTTACCGCCATTGAAAAAACCACGGGCTCCTGAATTAGGTTCTGCGGAAAAACAAGCGTCACGCGTTTTTTTGAACTCTTGGCACCGCCGGCAATCGCCGGAATAATTGAAATATCATCGCCCGCCTTCAACAAAGTCTCTTGACCTTGTAAAAAACGGATGTCTTCTTCATTGACATACACATTCACGAAACGACGCAGTTTTCCTTCGGCATCGCACAAACGTTCCTGGATACCCGGATACTGTTTCTCGAGGCTTACGAACAATTCATTGATGTTTTTCGCTTCACAAGCAACCTCGCTTTGATTGTTCGTCAGCTTTTGCAATGGCGTTGGAATTCTCACTTTGATTGACATATTTTCTCTCCTCGTTAATGGGTAAGGTCGCCGTTATCTTGGCTGCCAAATATCTTGTTTAATTTTAGTTTCGCCCTTCAATGCTTTTTCGAATGAATCCACCGTGGGTTTAATGCGATAGGGTTTGCCGATGTGGTCGGTAACCGCTTCCTGCGTTTTAAGGCCGTTGCCCGTAATACAAATCACGCAGCTTTCGTTTTTCGGGATGACGCCGTTTTCAATCAATTTTTTCGCCGCGGCCACCGTAACACCTCCGGCTGTCTCCGTAAAAATACCCTCGGTGCGCGCAAGCAGTTTGATGCCCTCGATAATTTCATGATCACTCACCGCTTCACCGCTGCCTCCGCTTTCCTTGATGGCGTCCAGCGCATAAAGTCCATCGGCTGGATTTCCAATCGCAAGCGATTTTGCAATCGTGTTCGGTTTAACCGGCTTGACGATGTCACTTTTTTCTCGCATGGCTGTAATGACGGGCGAACAACCCTGGGCCTGGGCCGCATACATTTTTGCGTTTACCGAATCGACAAGTCCGAGTTTTTTAAATTCATTGAATGCCTTCCAAATTTTCGTCAAAAGAGAACCACTGGCGACAGGGACTACCACGTGCTGTGGAACTCTCCATCCGAGCTGTTCCATGATTTCATAGCCGTATGTTTTTGAACCCTCCGCGTAGTAGGGGCGAATGTTCACGTTCACAAACGCCCAACGATAGCGTGAGGCGATTTCCGCGCAAAGGCGATTGACGTCATCATAATTTCCTTCAACAGCGATCAGATTAGGCGCATAAGTAAGAGAGCCCACTACTTTTCCGATTTCAAGGTCCGCGGGAATGAAAATAAAACGATTCAGACCCGCCCAAGCTGCTTGAGCGCTGACGGACCCTGCAAGATTTCCGGTAGAGGCGCAAGCCACCGTTTTAAATCCCAGTTCCTTCGCCCGCGTCAGAGCCACGGCAACCACACGGTCCTTAAAAGAAAGTGTAGGATGACAAACCGAATCATCCTTGATATAAAGCTCTTTCATTCCAAACTCGCGCGCCAGATTGTCCGCCTTAAAAAGCGGCGTAAACCCCGCGTGAAAACCCACGGTCGGTCGGTCCTCGATCGGCAACAGCTCCCGGTAGCGCCAAATACTAAATGGCCCCTTTTCTATTTTCTCACGGCTGAGAACAGACTTGATCTTATCGTAATCATAGTCCACCTCCAGTGAGCCGAAACAAAAATCACACACGTAAATCGCCTCGGCTTTATAGAGACGATGGCACTCCCGACATTTAAGACCTTTTATGTAACTCATTGATTTACCTGGGGTTATTGAAAGTAATTTTAGGATTAATTTTTGAGTTTATCAGTTTTTACTTCCTTTGTCCACTCCGCGTCTAAACCCTTTTCTTTAAGAATTTCTTCCAATAAACTGAGATCAAATAAATTCGACAATTCCGGTTGTTTCTTTAAAAATCCGGCTTTGTATGCCGACAGAGCTTGTTCGAGAATGGAGGGTACCATGGGATTAAAAGTAAAAAGAATTCTCGGAAAAGCGGCATCCAGAATGGATTGAGGCAATTCTTTGCCGGATTCTTTTTCGATTTCCTTCTTCAAAATCTTCTTGGCTTCCTCCGGATTTTTTTGGATCCAATCGGTGAGTTCCACGTGCACTTCAAGGAATTTTTTAACCAATTCCGGATGTTCATCTAAAAACTTCTTTCGCACCAAAACCAGGGCCGTGGAGTATTGCCCTTTTGCCCAAAGATCACCCTCATCCAGAAAAATTTTCCCACCCACTTTTTGCACCAAAACCGATACCCACGGTTCCACAGTCCAAGCAGCATCGATTTCTTTTTTAAGAAAAAGCGTCTGTTGGTCCGCATTTGCAAGCGGAATGACCTGCACATCGCCGCCGACTTCTTTTAGTTTCAAGCCGCTGCCGGCTATCCAGGAACGAAGTGAGACATCCTGTGTGTTGCCAAGTTGTGGAGAAGCAATTTTTCTGTTGCGGAAATCCTCTGAAGTCTTAATCTCCAAATCCCCACGCACCACCAACGCCGCGCCACCGCTAGCCGAACCCGAAACAACCCGCACCGCTTCACCGTTGGATTTCACATAAGCGTTAATCGCCGGACTGGGACCAATCACGGCAATATCAAGCTGATTGGCAAATAAGGCCTCGACCGCCGAGGGTCCGGCACTGAAAACCTTCCATGACACTGCCGTATCGGCGCCAAACTTCTCCTCTAATTTATTTGTAGCATGCGCCACCAAAGCCTGCGCGTGAGTGACATTAGGAAAATGCCCGATGCGCACTGTTTCCTTTTTTTTCGCGGCCGCAAAACTTTCAGAACCTGTAAGCATTAATCCTACTCCTAAAACCGCCGAAACAACAAAGAAACTCAAAACAATTCTTTTCATTTTCTGTCCAGTCCCCATATTTGCCTTACTTTTTTTTCTGCGACACCGAAAACAAGTCCGTCCATCGTGACCCCAATTATCACGATCACGATCATCACGGCAATTACCTGACTCATATCATTTAGTTCGCGGCCCACGTTGAGTAGATGTCCCAATCCCATGCTCACAAAAAGAATTTCACCCGCCATCAATGAGCGCCAGGCAAATGACCAACCCTGTTTCAGTCCCATCAGGATCGAGGGAAATGAGGCTGGCAAAACCACATATAAAAACATGTCCATGCCTTCAGCGCCCATGTTGCGGCCGGCTCTCAAAAAAATAGGCTGAATATTTTTCACGCCGCCATCGGTGGCGATAGTGATAGATAACAACGAACCCATCACGACTACAAACGTGATCGCCGCTTCATTCAACCCAAACCAAAGGATCGCTAGCGGCAGCCAACAAATGCTCGGCAAAGTTTGCAGTCCCATCAAAAAACCGCCTATTGTTTCATCCAGTAATTTAAATTTTCCGATCAAAAGACCCAGCGCCGTGCCGAATACCATGGAAATGCCGTAACCGATAAAAAGCCGCTTTAAACTCACGCCAATGCCAATTAAAAATGTTTTGTTTTTGAAACCCTCGATCAATGTTTCCAACACTTGTTCCGGCGAGGGAAACAAATACTGCGGCCAGAACTTCATGGAAAACAAACCCTGCCAGAGAGCCAAAAGTAGCGTGTAAAAAATCATTTGTCGGATGAGTTTAACCATGTAGGCGCTCGCTAAATGTTAAAATATGGCTCCATACTCAAATAGCGCTCTCCGGAATCCGGGAAAATCACGACCAACGTTTTGTTCGGACCCAAAGACTTTGCGACCTTGAGCGCCACATGCGCAGCCGCTCCACTGGATAAACCTGCAAAAATTCCTTCTTCGCGTGTCAACCGCTTGGCCATTTGATAGGCTTCTTGATCGTCCACAGTCATCACTTCGTCAATAATCTGGCGGTTCAATACTTCCGGCACAAAACCGGCGCCAATACCCTGGATCATGTGAGGGCCCGGTTTTCCTCCGGTCAAGACCGAAGAGGTTTTTGGTTCTACCGCAACAATTTTAATATTGGGATTGTGTTTTTTTAAAACCTCACCGACGCCCGTAATCGTGCCGCCCGTGCCAACGCCCGCCACAAACGCATCGATGTTTCCCTCCGTGTCCTTTAATATCTCTTTTGCTGTAGTTTTACGGTGCATGGCCGGATTATCAGGATTCATGAACTGCTGCGGCATGAACGCATCTTTTTTGGTCGCGATGATTTCGCGGGCTTTCTCGACAGCGCCCACCATGCCTTCCTTGGCCGAAGTGAGCACCACTTCAGCACCGAAACTCTGTAAAATCTGAATGCGCTCCTGGCTAGCGCCTTCAGGCATGGCAAGAATCACGTGGTAGCCTTTCACGCTACCCACGATCGCAAGGCCAATGCCGGTGTTGCCACTGGTCGGTTCCACGATCACCGAGCCGGGTTTTAAAAGTCCTTTTTTTTCCGCTTGTTCCACCATATTTAGCGCGATCCTGTCTTTCACGCTGCCGCCTGGATTGAACATTTCAAGTTTTGCCCAAACAGCCGCTGAATTTTTATCGATGACTTTTTTCAGTCTCACCATCGGTGTGTTGCCGATTAAATCAAGAATATTTTCATGCACCTGACTCATAAGGATCCTCCACCCATGTAGAACACGAACTCCACATTGTCGTCTTCTTTGATTTCCGCTGTTTCATAATCAAGTTTCTGCAAAATATTTTCATTCACTTCCACGGTCACGAGTTCCGGACGGATTTTCCATTTAAGCAGTAAATCAGAAACGGTCATTCCACTTTTGATTTCATTTTCCTTGCCATTTAACTTGATTTTTATGAATTCTTTCGTTTGCGACATGAACCCTCCAAAAAATAACGCCGATTGCACAAACCTCAAAAACGATTACGCCGATGAAATTATTTTATTCGATAATTTTTATCTCTTCCTCTGTTACCTTTTCATCCAAAATTCTAAAGGATCGTAACATCGGCTTTTTCATGTCTGACAACGACACGATGAGATAACTGACTTCTGGATAGAACGCCAGTCGCACATCCTTCTGCGACGGATACGCAAGGCTTGCAACGTGCGAATGAAAAATACCGCACATGCTGATTCCCAATTGTCTCATTTTTTTGAATACCAGAAGCTGTTCTTTGGGATCCATGAAATAACTGATGGAGGCTTTATCCATATTTTTCATCGGGAAAAAATCAGTGACCGTATTTTCATTCTTTCCCGCCAAAATTCCACATGCTTCATGGGGGAATTCTTTTTTTGCATGCTCAATTATCGAATCCTGTATTTGCTTTGAAATAATAATCATTTTGACTAAATGTTACTTCCTACATTTCTTTCAACCGGTGTCAAGACTCCTGTTTTGGACACTTGGTAGTCTGTGTCTAACTGTTCTTTGACCACTTTTTCGATTTCATCTTTCAAAGACCCCATGATTTTTGTCTGTACCGTCAACAATGCCGGGTCTTGTTCCCGACGCGGCCGCGAAATGTGAATGGGGTATTCGTTCTTGATCGTGCCAGGCCGCGCGGTGATTTCAAAAACGCGGTCCGAAAGAAAGGTCGCTTCACGCACGTTATGCGTCACGAAAAGAACGGTCTTTTTTGTTTTTTGCCAAATCTCCTGTAGTTCTTCCTGTAACATCTGCCGAGTCTGGGCATCCAGCGCCGCGAAAGGCTCATCCATTAGAAGAATTTTTGGGTCCATAACCAGCGCCCTGGCAATCGCCGCGCGCTGGCGCATGCCCCCTGAAAGTTGATGCGGGTGCGCGTTCACGAATCTGGATAAATGCACCATTTTAATGGCTTCCAGCGCCCGCTGGCGCCTTTCCTGCTGAGAAACTCCGGCAATCTTGAGACCAAATTCTACATTCTCGAGCACGGTGAGCCACGGAAAAAGCGCCGATTCCTGGAAAACGACAAGCCGGTCTCGCGAGGGATCCTCCACTACTTTTGAATCGATGAATACCTGTCCTGTGTCGGGAAATTCAAGCCCCGCGATCAACGAAATGAGCGTTGACTTTCCGCATCCCGACGGGCCAATCACGCAAATGAATTCGCCTTCCTCGATACTAAAGTTCACATCATGCAGCACTTGTACGCGCTGACCCTTATGTGTAAAACTTTTGTGGACCCGCTTTAAAACGACTTGCATGTTTTTTCTCGTTAAAATTTTACCGATTCATCTGTCCGGCAACCGGTTATGTATTTATTTTTCCTTGTTGGTTTTTAAATGAATCCCGCATTCTTTATGATCAGAACTTTCCCACCACCAGCGTCCGGAGCGAATATCCTCGCCCGCTTTCACGGCGCGTGTGCAAGGCGCGCAACCGATGGAGGGATAACCTTGATCATGCAGCCGGTTATAAGGCACTGAATTTTTTTTGATATAGTTCCAAACATCTTGCTCACTCCAGTCAGCCAGCGGATTGATTTTTAAAAGTCCCGCGATCGTTTCATCGGCTTCTATTTTAGCAACGTTTACGCGGGTAGCCGCTTGGCCCCTGCGAAGACCGGTGATCCAGGCCTCAAGTCCTCTTAAAGCGCGTTTGAGCGGCTCCACTTTTCGGATGGCGCAGCATTCTTTGCGGTTGTCCACTGATTCGCGGAATGAATAAAATCCTTTTTCTCTCTCGAGTTTTTGAACAGCTTCTTTGTCCGGAAAATAAGTTTCCAGACTAATACCGTACTTCTGTCGAACTTTATCCATCACTTCGTATGTTTCTTCATTCAAGCGGCCCGTATCCAAAGTGAAAATTCTTATTTTTGGATCGAGTTTCACAAGAATATCGATCAAAACCATATCCTCGACACCGAAAGACGAAGCCAGCGCGATTTTGGGAGAAAAATTCTTGAGCGCCCATTGCAAAAGAGCAACGGCCGATGATTTTTCGAATTCTTGATTTAGTTTCGTTAGGTCCATTCGTTTGCCTTTAGATGGCGCTAAAATGTTCCATTTTCTTTAAAATAATTCCACCGCCGCGCACGTCGTGCTCATGCACAAGCACGAACCGTCCGGTCGCTGGAATTTCGTCAAACGTGTCAAACGCAACCGGTTTTTTCGTAGAAATAATGATCTCGGCTACTTCATTTTTGGCCACTTCATGCGCATTTTTTGATATCTCCTCGAGTGTCGAGGAATTGATCACCTTCAAAATAGAATCGACCATGCACTCCACCTCCTGTGTGGCAAGTTTCAAAAGATATTTTCCGCCCTTTTGTAAATGCTTGTTGCCCATCCAAAAGATATTTGCCGTAAAACGATCGGACACCGCCATTTTTTGCGAAGGAATGCAACCAATTTCCCCGCGCTCAATAAACAGTTGTTCGGCCATGGTAATTCCAACGGATTCTCCCGCCTCAACTGATTGGGGTATTTGCGCTTGCCCGTTGACGTTCTGTGGCGGGTGCCATTTCTCGATGGTCTGGATGCGCGTTGATTTTCCCGAAGGCAAAAAAAGAACCTCGTCACCGACTTTTGCCTGCCCCGACTCGACGCGGCCGGCGATGATACGTCGTTTGTCGAACTTATAAACATCCTGCACAGGAAAACGAAACGCAAGTTTCGTCCGGTCTTCATGCGTCGCAAAGCTTTCAAGTACCTCAAGAACGGTGGGACCGCCGTACCATGGCATTTTGTCGCTTTTCATGATCACGTTGTCGCCGTGATACGCCGAAATCGGAATGAATGTTTTGGGAATCACGTGAATGCTCGCCAAGTATTTCGTGTACAGCTCTTTGGTCGTGCGAAAAACCTCTTCCGAATAGTTCACCAGATCCATTTTATTCATAACGATGGCAATCTGGCGAATGCCCAACAACGACAAAATGTAGGCGTGACGTTTGGATTGTTCTTGAATTCCCTCCTCTGCATCGATCATAAGAAACGCCACGTCCGCGCTCGAAGCTCCCGAAATCATGTTTTTCAAAAATTCTTTGTGCCCTGGAGCGTCGATGATGACGTAGTTTCTTTTTTTAGTTTTGAAAAACATTTGCGCAACATCGATGGTGATGCCTTGATCGCGTTCTTCCTCGAGCCCATCCAGCAGAAACGCAAATTCAAACCCCTTGCCCTGATCATCGCAAACTTTTTTTACATGCTGCATTTTCGATTCGGGCACAAATCCCGTATCATGCAAGAGTCGCCCCACCAGCGTCGATTTTCCATGATCTACGTGGCCAACCATCACGATTTTGAGCACTTCTCCGGTTATATTTTCTAATGTTGCTTCCATAGGTCTTTCCATTACATGTAACCCTTTGATCTCAAGCGTTGCATGGCATAAGTATCTTCCTGATCTTGCGCCCGTCCCGCGCGCTCGGAGGTTTTGTTCAATTTAAGCTCCGCAATGATATCGTCAATCGTCGCTGCGTTTGAATCGATCGGAAATGTGCACGGCGCGCAACCCAGGCTGCGATAACGTTTGCCATTTTTTGAAAAATAAAGACTCACCACGGGAATATTTTCCCGTTTGATATATTCCCAGACGTTCAACTCCGTCCAATGCAACAGCGGATGGATACGAATGTGCGTATTTTCATCGAAATTTGTTTTAAACTGATCCCAAAGTTCCGGGGGCTGATCTTTAAAATCCCATTCGAAATTTTTGTCCCGAGGTGAAAAATATCGCTCTTTGGAACGGGTCGTCTCTTCATCTCGACGGATGCCTAGAATCAGCCCTTTAAAATCGTACTGCGCCATGATCTGTTGCAGCCCGGTAGTTTTGAGTGCTGAGCAACAATTAATGCGGCCCTTGGTGTAGTTCATGCCTTCACCGAGCGCTTGCTTATTTTGTCCGACAACAAGATTCACACCCCACTCTTTGGAATAGTGATCGCGAAATTCGATCATCTCCGGCATTTTATAGCTGGTGTCGATGTGTACCAGCGGAATCGGCACGTATCCAAAGAAAGCCTTACGGGCCAACCATAACAAAACGTTCGAATCTTTGCCGATAGACCATAGCATGGCCAGTTTTTTAAATTTTTTATGTGCCTCCCGCAAAATAAAAATAGATTGGTTTTCTAATTTGTCTAAATGATCCACGGTGCCCTCTTTAATATAACTAATTTAGTAGTATATACATACTTTAATTTGTACCATATATAATCTTTTTTATCAAATATATTTTACACAAGATGCCGTACTCATGGCACCGATTCGTTAAATCTTGAAGGGGTTAATTCAGTTAAGGGCGAAATAGACCTATGGAAGTCAATGCCCTGAAGTCGGCCGCAAACAACTTATGCTGCAACGCATAGGTAAAAAGGACAGAAAATATGAACCCAATAACAACGACCCGATAAAAAGATTTCATGGTGAATCTCCTGTTAGGGACTTTGGAACATGAAAGATGCCCTACAGAAGCAGTACTTTCAATACTAGATTCATTTTTTTCTTGTTGAAACTACTTATTTTATCAATCCCATAAGTAAGTTATCAACAGTTTATTAGAAATCCATTAAATAATAAAAGTGGTTTAAAAATACAATTTTTATAATAAAAAGGGTTTATATGTACCATATTTATCTGTATATTACATATTTTTGGTTTAAATATACCTTTTATCTATCATTAAATAAGTCATATAATTATTTAATATTAAGCATTATCATTCGTGAATGCCATTACTATTTTTCTCGGCCAGACCCTTTCTTTAAAGCCTCGGTGAAGGTGGGCCAGAACTTAGCTCCTAGCGATTCGGCTTTATGCACATCTTGCCAGCTTTTGTCGTATTCTTTCTGCATTAGGTAGATCACAGCTCGACCCACATAAATGTCGGCTAATTTGGGATCGAATTGAAGCGCCTTATTATAATCTGTAAGTGCCTGTTGGTAATCTTTATTCGCTGCATAGGCCTTGCCGCGCCTGGCATAGGCAACAGCGTCCTTCGGACTTTTATTAATCTGTGAGGTAAAAAAGCGGACTGCTTGATCGTTATTCAGCTTTTGAACCTTCTGAAAATCAGCCAGCGTCGAATCGACACTCGCTGTCGTCTGCCGCATTTTTCGAAGAGCCGCGTTCGGATCGCCCGTCTCGGCAGCAAAAACATGGCTGCCAATAAAAAATAGGCCCAACGCAAATACCCCTACCTGTTTAATCATGCAATTCTCCTGGGTTTCTTAGAGGTCGTTCCTATAAGGATTAGAGCTAATTTTTGTGGCCGAGTCCAACATTTTATTTCTGCCTCGCGCTTGAGCGCCCGGGATTTGCCGGGATGTTTTTCAGAATAAACAAGCTTTGCAGGCAGATGGCTTCGCACATATTTGCTTCCGCGTCCTTGACGGTGTTCGGTCACGCGACGAGGCAAATCCTTCGTAACTCCCGTGTAAAGCGACTGATCAGAGCAACAAAGTATATACAGGAACCATGCTTGGCGTTTCTGCATTCGGCTAGATTTCATTGGAAATAAGAAGCTTTCCTCCTCCTTGCTGAATAATTTTGTAGGACACAAGACCTAGGTGATTGAGTTCTTTGAGATTTTTTGCTTCTGTAAGACAGAACATACGTGCCCGGCCGGAATTAAAACGGTGAATAAATTGGTCTGCGGTCGGAAACCAATTTCTGACATCTTCCGCATGTTGCGGTTCTTCCAGCTCTTCGGTGAGCGTGCCATGGTCGGAACCGGCTACGATGATTCGCTGTTGCAAATGAAATGGAAGATCTGAAAAGTGGTCTGGTGAAGCAAATACGGCCACTTGATCCCCTTGTTTCATCACGCTTTTAAGGGTCTTGGCATAATCGTACGTGCTTAGATAGGGGGTCAGGCTTTTCATGCCGATGACGGCGATAATAAGCAAAACATAAACGGTGCTTGCCATTGCAAGTAAATTTCTCCGATAATTTTTTCTTTTCAAAAAAATTCCGGCCAGCGTTCCACCGATCACTGCACATAAACTGGCTATCTGGATTAAACCGCGCACTGCCAAAATTCTTGGGTCCTTAACCCAAAAAGCAAGGTAAAAATTGGCTCCTATCAAACCTAGGATTGAAATAATTCCCACCATCTGCAACGTACGACAAAAAACTTTAGTCAACGCTTGGTTTGATTTTTCGGCATCTGACGCCTCCTGAAGCCATGCGGCAACCAACACAGCCAACGGGACACACAAAGGTAGAATGTAATAAGGTAATTTAGATTTTGGAACGCTGAAAAAAACAAAAATAACAGCAAGCCAGCAGATAAGAAACTGGAGACTTCTTTTTTTGTTTTGATCCATTGGTTGATTGCCTCGAAAAATCGCAGCGGGCAGGAAAAAAGACCATGGAAATGCCAGAGAAATTAGGATCGGCGCAAAAAACCATACTGGTCTTTTTCTTCCAAAAAAAGCCGTAGAATACCGGTGAAAATGCTGCTTGACAATGAACGTATACGAAAACTCTGGTTCACGCATGGAGATGGCAATTCCCCAGGGAATAAAAATCAACGCAATGATTAAAATCCCCCAGCCCAAGCGCATTTTTTTTATTTCCCCAAGGTTTCGTGTCCAAACAAGGAAAGCGAGAAAGATCAATGCCGGCAACACAATACCGATCAACCCTTTAGTAATAAAAGAAAAACCCATAAAAAAATAAGCCAAATAATAAAATTGTGATTTTTGTTTTATCGAAGCCAACGCCAGGCAAAAAATCGCGCTACTCATTAGAAGGGTCATCAGCATGTCGATCATCGCATAACGCCCAACCAATACATAGCCCACGGATGTTGTAAGAATGATTGTGGCAAGATCCGCAGTTTTTTGACTGAATAGCTTACTTGTGAAATAGCGCGTCAGGACAATGCCAAGAATCGCTGAAAGCACGCTAGGCAAACGTACGCTGAAGCTACCGATACCAAATACACCAATACTAAGGGAAGCGAGCCAAAAAGAAAAAATTGGTTTTTCAATATGCGGTATGTAATTAAAATGGGGAACAATAAAATCTTTGGATACCCACATTTCCCTGGCGATTTCACCGAAACGGCCTTCGTCGGACGACCCCAAAGGAATTTGACCAATCCAAAAAAAGAAAAGAAATAAAACTGCGGCCCTAAACACCCAGTGGTAGGCTATATTTTTCTCCATGACGAAGTCATTTTACCACTTTAATTCAGAATTTTATCTAATCCATTTGATTTTTTTGAAAATCTTTGGAAAGATCAAAAATATCATTGATAAAATTGAGCAACATGTCTCCGCCATGTTTTAAACTGTCGATGTATTTTTTTTGATCCTCGTTTAAAGATGTTCTCGAGAGTTGCTGCGCCACGTCCATGATCGCATTTAGGGGTGTCCGGATCTCGTTGCTCACCGTGGCCAAGACTGTTTTTAGCTCGCTTACCTCTGTCTTCAACCGTCTTTTTTCAATAGCACGATTAATGATTACATGAACCTGGTCCATGCTGTATGGTTTTTGGATAAAATCATAAGCGCCTTTTTTCATCGCCTCTACGGCCGTTTCGATAGTGCCAACCCCCGTCGTCATAACCACTTCCGCATCGGGGTCTATTCCCTTGATCGCTTGAAGGGTCTCCAGACCATCCACTCTCGGCATTTTGACGTCGCTGATCATAATATGAAATTTGTCGTGTTTCACCTGCTCGATTGCATCTTGTCCGTCACAAGCCGTAAGAACACAATACCCTTTGTCAGATAATTCGAGAGATAAAAGATCCCTCAAGCCCTGTTCATCATCAACGACAAGAATTCTAATGTTACTTGCTTTCATGGAATGCCTTTAGTTTTTTGTCAATAATAGTAAATAATTCTTCCACGGTAAAAGGTTTCATAAGATGCATCAGGTTGTTTTCTTTAAAAAAAAAGTCTAGTTCACAATCCGCTGTGGACCCTGACACAAAAATAAACTTGTTGGCCGCTTCTGGTTTCGATTTTTTAATTTCTTTATATAATAAAGCGCCATTAATCTTGGGAATGCGGTAATCACAAAGAACGATATCAAATGTCGTTGAAGTTAATTTGGAAAGGGCGATTTCGCCGTCAGGCGCTTCATCCACCAGACAACCATGTGAGGTGAGCATTTTTTTCATAAAATTCCGGATGGACTCTTCATCTTCAACCAAAAGAACACGCTGGCCTGACAACCTGAGCTTGGACACTGGTTGCACCGAACTGCTGGGAACACCTTTTTTTTGTTTGGGCATAAGAGTATCACAAGATTTTTTTACCGGTAATTCGATAATAAAAGTCGCACCCTCCCCTTTCTTGCTCTTGACGAAGAGATCCCCCCCATGCGCCTGAACAATCCCGTAAGCCAGGCTCAAGCCCAGCCCAGTGCCTTTGCCAACTCCTTTCGTCGAGAAAAAGGGGTCAAACACTTTCTTCAGATTCGCTTCGTCAATACCGGACCCGTTATCCTTGACAGTGATCCAAAGACGATTGGCGGCAGCCATTGAAGTGGCAATTTCTATTTTCCTTTGCCCGCCCACTTCTTGAAGCACTTGTATCGCATTCACTAAAATATTGCCTAGCACTTGTTCCAATTGATGAGGGTCTGCCTCTAGTGGCGGGCAAGCATCATACTTTTTTTCTATTTGAATCATGTTTTTCGTAATTTCCGGCAGCAAACCGTCGACACTTCCATCAATGAGTTTTTTTATTTCAATAATCTCCAAATGTGGTTTCTGGTGACGCGCAAAAATTAAAAGGTCATGAACAATCCTTTTACAGCGCTGCGCCTCATGGAATATCACCGCAAGCTGTTCTTTCTTTTCGCCGTCAATCTCCGAATTGATCAAAAGATCCGTATAGCCGATAACAGCCGTTAAAGGATTATTGATTTCATGCGCCACACCTGCAACCAACCGGCCGATAGAAACAAGTTTCTCAGTCTGCACCAGTTGGTCCTGGGATTGCTGTAACATTTGATAGGTCTTTTGCAGTTCCTTGATTTTTATTTCTAATTCTTCATAAAGCTTGGCATTTTGCACCGCCTGTGCCACCTGAGAAGCGAAAATAGACGCGCTGTGAAGATCCATGTACGTAAAGTTTTCATGGCCAACCATTCGGCTAAGATTCAACACGCCCAAAAGCTCATTTTGAAAAACCAGTGGAACAACAATAGACGAACCGATGCGGGCATCGCTTTGGACATTGCTAAATTCGACATAATTTTTTAAGCCGTTAATAAGAAGCAATGGCTTGCGTTCCTGCGCAGCGTGCCCAGCGATTCGTTGCCCAACCGCCAGATGCGTTTGGCTAATCACTTCCTGGCTCAATCCCCGGCTAGCCGCAATATAAAGTTTTTCTTCTCGATCCAATAACATGAACGAACCTTCATCCGCATTCAATACCTCTTGAAGTAGACGCATCACTACGTCGAGCAGTTCGCTGAGCTTCATTCTAGAAAAGACGATCTGACTGGATTCGTAAAGTGCCACTAGCATCTTCAATCCGCTTTTTTCCATGGCCTTCTCGATCAACATCAAGAGTTCATCTATGTTAAAAGGCTTTTGAATAAAATCGTAGGCTCCTTTTCTCATTGCACTAACGGCTGTTTCCACGGTCCCATATCCGGTCGCAATAATCACTTCCACTCGCGGGTCTATTTTCTTTATCTCCTCCAAAGTGGAGATTCCATTCATTCCGGGCATTTGAACATCGCAGAGAACTAGATCAAATTTTTGTTTTTTCACCTTTTCAACGGCCTCCATGCCATTATTCGCCGTGAATACCTGAAAACCGTGGGAATTTAGTTCGTAGCACAAAAAATCTCTTATACCCTCTTCATCGTCTACGACCAATATACGAACGTCTCTTTTTACTTTGACTTGTTCGCCTTGACCCATTTTAACTGCTCCTGAATTTTCTTTTTAAAAATCTCGTTGTCAAAAGGCTTGGCTAAGAAAACGTCGGCGCCAAGCTTCATAATTTTTTCCTGATAACCAAAACCTGGAACGCCGCTTATGGCAATGATTTTCATGTGCTTCATCTCGGGTAAATTTTGAATAAATTCGCAGAAACGGAAACCATCCAACCCAGGCATCATGAGATCCAAAATCACAAGATCCGGACAAAACCCGTGTATTTTCCAGCCGGCAACAAAACCGTCCTCAGCTTCTTCCACAGTGGCTCCTGGCCACTCTTGACTGATAATCCAGCGGACCATTTCCCGAACGCTTTTTTCGTCATCCACAACCAAAATCCTGGGCATGAGTTCTGTATCATTTTTTTCGTCGCACAAACTCGATAATTCCTCTGGAACGGGAAGGTATAATTTTTTTATTAATTTGAGCAAACTCGCGGCGGGTATCCTTCGGTGACCGCCGACTGTCAATGCGGTCTCAAGCACGCCTTCCTTTATCCATCGGATCACCGATCCCGATGTCACCTGACAAATTTTTGCTGCTTGACTGGTGCTAAAGTATCTGCTGGTCATTTCAAATCTCCTACTCAACTAGTACACTAGTTTAGTAGGATTTACAATATTAGAAGAAATTATAGATTCTACAGTTTTTATAACTTATTTTGATAAAAGTACTTACACAAAATAAGCAAATTTAAGCAGGAACTTACAGAATCATGTATGGTGGGAATATTTGTATTAACTGGAAAGAAAAGACCTAGAACCTGTATATTTATAAAAAAGAGGTAGACAGGGGGCCGATTGTGTCTTTCAGAATCCTTTTAATGTCTTCTAAATCCACCGGCTTAAATAGACATTCGATAGCCCCTTCTTCCTTTGCTTGGTTTTCAAAAACATAATTAGGATCCGAACTGCTTGAAAATATTACAATTTTTTGCTCCGGCCGCATCTTTTTGATTTGCTTTAGGGCCTCCGGTCCTGTCAAGACCGGCATGTGAACGTCCATAACAATAAGATCGTAAGGGTTCTCTTTTGACTTTTGCACCGCCTGTTGACCATCAGAAACACAGGTAACCTTTATTCCAAGGGGTTCAAGCAAGAAAACGTACATGTCCCGGTAACCTTGTTCGTCATCGACGACCAATACGCTTTTTTTCATAGATTCAAACAGAAATACTCTCCAAGAAAAGTGACCAACCTTTCGGGTGCCCTAAACCTAATTCCACCGAAGATCTGAGATTGTCGTTAGTGATAAGAACTTAATTTTCTGACAATCGTGTTGATTAACTGCTCCGGCATAAATGGTTTAGTGATTCGCAGTATATTGTTCTGCCGCAAAAAATTATCAAAGACCTTATCGGCACTGCACCCTGACACAAAAATAAAATGCTCGGCCAGTGATGGATTTACTTTTTTAATTTCTTCATAAACCCCAATGCCGTTTATTTTTGGAATCATATAATCACAAAGAATTAAGTCGAATCCTTTTTTCTTTAACATAGCCACGGCTGCTTCACCGTCTACCACCATCTCCACCTGAAAGCCCTTAGCCAACAGCACTCGTTGTATTAAAAAACGAATGGGCTCTTCATCGTCGATCACAAGAATTTTTTTCCCTCGAACACTTTCCAGAATCGCGTGATCTGTCGCGAGCGAAGTGACAGCATCCGATGTTGTTCCTTTACTTTTTTCATTTTCAGTAATAGCAGGTATCTCGATTATGAAAGAAACTCCTTTTCCTAACTCGCTTTCTACCAAAATAGTGCCACCATGCTGCTGGATAATCCCATAAGAAAGACTTAGACCCAATCCCGTTCCTTTACCCACTCCCTTAGTGGTGAAAAATGGTTCAAAAATTTCTTTTATATTTTCTCCGGGTATTCCAGGACCATTGTCAGAAAAAATTAATCTTATGATTTTTTGCGTAGACATCGATACAGAAATTTCAATCTGCCTGGCGCCTTTCACGTTTTCGAGCGCTTGAACGGCATTTTTAATAAGATTCAAGAAAACTTGCTGCATTTGAAACCGGTCCACATAAACATTTGGGCAAGGTTGATAATTTTTCAGGACCTGCACCGAACCTTTGATTAATTCTAAAGACAAAGAACTCAGCATCTCATCAATGATAGTGCTCATGGAAACTGGTTCCAAGGTGGGTTTTTGACGGCGAGCAAAAATCAGAAGGTTTTGTACAATTTTTCGGCATCGCTGGGCCTCATTAAAAATAATGGATAAATCTTCTTTGACGAAACTAGATACCTCATCAAAATTAAGTAAAAGCTCTGTATAGCCCAACACGGAAGTAAGGGGATTATTGATTTCATGAGCAACTCCGGCAACAAGGCGCCCAATCGCCGCTAATTTTTCGGACTCCACAAGCTGCGTCTTGGTATCATCCAGTATTTTATACGCCGTTTTTAATTCATTCACTTTGTTCTCGAGTGTCAAAAAAAGCTTGGCATTTTGTACAGCCTGCACGACTTGAGAGCCAAAAAGAGAAGCGCTGCTCAGATCCACGGAATTGAAATTCTCGTGGTTCACCAAGCGGTTGAGCGTGAGCACTCCCAAAAGTTCGTCCCTATAGACCAGCGGCACCAATATAGAAGAGCCAATTTTAGGATTAGGTTGCATGTTTTTGAATTCTGGATATTTTTCTAAACCGTTGACCAAAAGCAATTCACGCCTCTGCTCTGCGACCCACCCAGCCACACGCTCGCCAATTTCCAAATGAACTTTTTTAGCAATTTCCTCGTCGATGCCCCGGCTGTTTGCAATGTAAATTTTTTTCTCGTCATCCAGGAACATGATGGATCCTTCGTCGGCACGAAGCGTTTTCTGCATCAAATCCATGACCAACTCCATCAAATCTTTGAGCTTGACCATAGAAAAAATAGCCCGACTAGATTCATAAAGAGCGATCAGAGTTTTTAGCTCGTTTTTTTCGAGTGCTTTTTCGACCAAAGCGCCAATCTCATCGATGTCATATGGCTTTTGAACAAAATCGTAAGCGCCTTTTTTCATGGCTGTGACGGCCGTTTCGATCGTTCCAAAACCCGTTGCCATGATCACTTCAATGGCGGGGTTGATCCGTTTGATTTCTTCGAGCGCAGTGACGCCGTCCATCTTGGGCATCTTAATGTCGCTGATAACAAGGTCTATCGGCTGCGAGCGCACTTTGGCTATAGCCTCCAGGCCATCGTCGGCCGTGAAAACCTGATAACCTTGCGAACCTAACTCGAAAGACAAAAGATCGCGCATGCCGGGCTCGTCGTCCACGACCAGGATACGAATTTCTTCCTTCCCTCTTTTAGGCATGCTGTCTCCTACGAAAGCAAATCACGAATCATCTGGAATAGCTCTTCCAAATCCACTGGTTTTTTCAAACAACGACAAGATTTTTGCGTCAACGCCGCGGTAAGTTTTTCTTCAATCGCATAACCTGTTAGGAAAATACTTTTTTGATTCGGCTGTTGCGCGCCGTAAGTTTTGATGAGATCAATTCCATCCATCGAGCCCGGCATACGAACGTCCGTGATTACCAAATCAAAAGACTGCGCATGTAAATATGAAAGTGCCTCCTCGGCTTGAGTTGCCACAGTCACTTCATATCCCTGCAGTCCAAGCTCAAATGACAATAAGTCTCTCCAACCCACCTCATCATCGACGACAAGAATACGGTGAATTGTTTGGGAAATTACTACAGACATTGTTTCACAGTACCTCGTTTGCACTCTCAGTGTTCACAACAAGAATTTTAGGTTTTTCGGCCATCAATGTAGTCTACGCAAGAAATCAAAAATAAAATCAACGGGTTATTTTAACAAGCTCTCGAAGTCATCACAAGTAATTAATTTTAATATTATTTTTAAAAAATAGTTTAAATTTAAGCAAAACCATCGCCGGCTGCGATCCATGGAAACACAAAAAGCGCCACCAAAGGCGATATCAGTGTGCCAAAAACAACGGACAGGCCAAATCTCTGCGTCGGAGGAAACGTGGATAAAATAAAAATTCCAAAACCCATGCATATCAAAATTGTTGAATATAAAATTGGCTTCCATAATCTCGCGCAAGCTTGGGCCCAAATTTCCTTGGAACTATTTTTTGCGCGGGAATGCCGTTTCACGAAAAATAACATATTGATCATTGAATCGACCCCTATGCCGATGGCAATATTCACACCTGGCGAAGAAATAACGTCAAAGGGGACGTGAAAATACCCTACGATGCCGATCGTCCACAGGGGGATCATGCATAAACTGAGAAAGACCGCCAGCGCTACCCGCCAGGAACGCGATAACAGACCTCCAATCCACGTAAAGATAATGATCAAAAGACACACTCCAAACAGAATGCTAGAGACCACGAGTTCGGAAAGTTTTCCTTGAAGTAGATAAACTCCCCCGATCAATATCGGCGTAAAGCCCATCTGCCGTGTGATCTTTTCAACTTGCTTTACGATCGAAAGACGCCCCAAGTGACGGTCCATTTCCTTCATCCGTAAGAGAAACAAAGTGCTTTTTCTATCTTTGGTAATGAAATATTTTGTCACTTCCCCGAACTGAGGACTTCCTAAAATGTTCAGAAGCCAGTCTGTCGGTAAAATAGACGCCAGCGGATGTTGTTTCGCCTCGGCTAAAATAATAGGCAGGGACAGGACGTTGCCGACAGCTTTGTCGCGTTCCAAAGCTTCGTGCAAATTCCAAAGCTTCTTATAGGCCTGTTCCGTATCCAAACGCGCTCCGTTGGCGTCGGCAACCACAATTTTAAGTGGGGTGCTCCCTCCATTTTGATCGATATACTCCAAACCATTTCTTAATTCGCCGCCTTTTTTAAAATAAGAAAGTAAGCTAGGGTCCACATTCAGACCTTTCATCCCGATGGCGATAATCCCCGTAAGAAATAAAAGAAGTATTGCGATCCTGCTGTGATTTTTTTCAAAAAAGCGGTATTTTTTTGTTGTTTCGCTTATTGGTTTTTGGCTGCCCGCAGTGCCCAGCGCTGCAAAATGCAGGAAAGAAGGGTAGATCAAATAAGTCGCGCCAAAAGCGATCAGCGTGCCCACAACGCCGGATATTCCCAATTGCCGTAAAGGCGTTGCTTTAACAAAAAAAAGACTTATAAAACCTAAAAGCTGCGTCACCATGCTCCAAAACGACGGAAGAAGCGTGATTTTTACGGCTGCGGATACTGAATGCTCCTTTTCTGTTTTTTCAATCACATGTTTCCAATTAAACGTAATGAAAATGATGTGGCTCAAAGCGAGAACGAAAACGATGACTGACAAATTGGATGTGAGGGGGCCAATCTTGATTTTTAACATTTCTGAAATCGTCAAGGTAAGCATGCTGACGTTGACACAGGAAATAAGCGTGCCGACTAAGATCGGAAGCGAGCGGAACAACACAAATATAGTGACCGCAAATACTATGAAAGCAACCAAGCTGAATACTTTGAGATCCCGTAAAAGATTTCGCCGAATTATCTCGACGATATATGGAGCGCCCGAGATCACAAGCTCAAATTTATCAGCCAAATAAGTCTCTTCTTTCATTTTCTCGAGCTTAGGAACTAGCTCCTCGATCGAAACGTTCTTGATTAAAATAGAGATAAAAGAAGATTTTTTGTCAGTCGAAATCAGAGCTCGCCTCCAAAGGGGACTTTCAAGAGCAAGATGAATATCTCTGGGACCCCTCGCTAAAGACTGCACTTCAACCACTTCAGGCAATAACAATAACTTTTTGGTCAATTGATCGATGCGTTTTAGATAATCCTCGGAATAGATATTTCCCTTGGCGCTCATGATGATCTGCGGCGGTTGAGGAAATATCTCCGAGATGTTTTTATCTGCTTTGAATTGAGGATCATTACTTGAAAAGAAAAAATTTTCTTCGACTTTAGGTTTTAAATCGACGAAGGAATAAAAAAGTAGCGCGGAAAAGACGGTTACCACACACCAAGAAAATGGTGCTAAGAAGTCTTTTATTTTATGTCCGAATATTGATTTCATGAAAATAATATAGCTTTCGCTTTTATCACATCCACGCATCCGACCAGAGGTTTTCCGTGAATACCGAATACGGCAGGATTTCGATACCGTCCTCCGTTTTTCTCGGACGTTCTTCGAGCGACACCACGATTCTTCTTTTTAAGTTGGGATGATCCTTGACCACTTCACGCAAGTTTCGAAGGTGGTCGGAAGTGATTTTAGGAGTTGCTTTCGCTTCGATCGCGATTTCCATGTCCCCCACGATGAAATCCACTTCAATGCCGGTGGCAAGCCGCCAGTAGCTCAAATCATAATCCAGGCCACTATAAGCGCGATGCGCCGAGAGTTCATGGAATATCCAGTTCTCAAAAGCTTTTCCAAAAAGTTCCGATCCTGGCACGATTTTTCCTCGTTTGGCGAGGTAATTCACAACGCCGACATCCGAAAAATAAAACTTAGATGCTCTGATTACCCGGCGTTTCGGACGCTTTCTATAAGCTTCAAGAAAGCGAGCCAATAGAGTATCAATAAGAATTTGAAAGTACTCTTTGACGGTAGGTGATGAAACGCCGCATTCCCTGGCAATCGTGGAATGATTGACTAGTTCCGTGTCGGAGAGTGCAGCGACGTTGAGGAAATTTGAAAATGCCGGCAGATTCCTTACAAGCGCCTCCGCAGCGATCTCTTCTTTAATGTAATCATTAACGTAAGAACGGACAAGTTTTTCATAGGACGAGCTTAAATAGTGCCGTGGGAGATACCCGTGATTGATCATGCGCACGAGGTCGAATTCTCCCTTAAGTTCTTTGGAAATAAATCCGAAGAGTTCATATCGGATGGCACGGCCTCCCAGGAAATTAGCATGCCCTCTCCGGACTTTCCTGGCACTTGAACCGCATAGACCAAACACGAAACCCGTGTTTTCAATGAGCCAATGCACTTCATCGAGTAGCGCGGGGATTTTCTGGACTTCGTCAATGATGACAAGACTGCCTTTTTTATTATCAGATTGGGCGTGGAGAAGCTCTTCACGAAGCAGGCTCGGTTTTTCGATGAGACGCACATACAGATCCGTCTTCAAAAGGTCATACCAAATCGCATCCGGATAGATGGATTTTAAAAGCATGCTTTTTCCGCTCTGGCGAGGACCCCACAGAAAAAAGCTCTCCTTAGATCGAGTTGGGAGCTCTAATCGTCTATGAATCATAAGATTTATATATCAGGATAAAATAAAGTAGTTAATTGAATTATCACAATAGTAAGGCGGGTTACTTCTGTTGCGTGAACCTCAAGCACTCCTTTCGGTTTGCATTCTGGCGTGTGTCGAATCATATATAGCGTCATTTCTGTGAGAATATTCCGTGCAGCAAGGAAAAATTCTTCAGCGCCGATATAGATCTTAAGAAAATCTATCGATTAGTAATAAAATCACTTTGGTGATTGATATTGAAAAAAACTTTCTGGTCACTTTTCCAACGGATCACTTTCTTGATAGGTACTCGGTTTAGTAAATTCTGCATGGATAGGCAATCTTGTTTAAGATTATTTTGGATGATCTCGAAAATGGACGGTTCATAAATACCTGGAAAAGGTTGAATTCCTAATTCTGTGGAATAGGTAGTAATTCCAAAACGGGCTTCGTGCTGTGTCAAAAGATCCGAAAGCACCACCGGAGTGAGCATCGGCATGTCACATGGCAAAATAAGAAAGGCTGTATCCTTAAAAACAGACATTGCCGTGTAAATGCCGCCTAACGGCCCTTTTTCAAATAGTTTATCGTAAATCACCGCGCATCCCGCCGAAGGATAATCAGCGCCTGGACGCGTTACAACGATGGGGTTTAGTTTCAGAGACGCTAAAAGCGAAACCGCCGTCTCAAGAAAATTAATGCCGTTGTAAACAACCAGCGCTTTATCCGTGCCATATCGTAGACTTTTTCCGCCGGCTAAAACCAAACCCCGTATCATAAAATCGCCGCCTCGGAATGCGAACAAATCACCCACTCGCTTGCGCCATCTTCAAAAAACTCTTTTTTCCAAACAGGAACATCTTTTTTGATTTTTTCAATCGCGAAACGGCAAGCAGCAAAGGCTTCCGCTCGATGAGCCGAGCTCACGGCGATGGCCACGGCCACTTCGCCGATTTCAAGATCTCCCACGCGATGCAAAACGCGAATCTCATCGATAGGCCACCGAGTTTCAACC
Source organism: uncultured Planctomycetia bacterium (assembly GCA_964628355.1). GTDB lineage: Bacteria > Omnitrophota > Gorgyraeia > 2-02-FULL-51-18 > 2-02-FULL-51-18 > CAZVNB01. Next base: position 90,307 of record CAZVNB010000033.1, read on the forward strand.
TCTTTTGTCAGCATTCCTATGACGCGATCGGCCATCGACGGATAGCAATCATAATAAAGTCTCTGCACCGGTCGTCCGTGATCATGGTTTCTGACAATCCCTATAAAAGAGACAAGCGCCCCGCAGGAATTTTCAGGAGTGAAAGAAAAAAACTTTTCTAGACTGATAGGTTGATTTGTTATGTGCCTCATAAACTACTATTGTTTTTTTTCATCCTATTGTCATCCTCCGGACATCGGAGTCATGATCGCCAACTGATCTTGATTCACAAGCTTTTTATCGGATGTTTCAAAATTTTCGTTAACCGCGTAAATAAGGGAAGTTCTTTTCAGAAAAAATTCGTGAGACTCATGAGAAAAAAGACCCGCTATTTCTTCGATCGTCGAACCTTCCGCGACATCTATTAAACGATGAGACCCAAAAATTTCTCCAAGTTCGGCAAAAAAAAGAACTTTAACCTTCATAAACACTCTCCAAAGCATAAGGCAGAGAGTGCACAAGCACATCCTCGCCTTTTTCAACCCTCTTTTCGGAGTTAGGAACTACTATCAAGCTATCGGCGTCGCACAGAGATGAAATCATGTGGGACTTTTGGTGTTTCAACGGAAGCACCGTTTTGCTTTGGCCGCGTTCAATTCGGCTTTTAATGAATAAATATTTTTCAGGGTCCGGCTTCACAGATTCTTTGAGCTGCAATTTTTCTGAAGGAAGATAAGGATTTTTATATCCCATGAAACGACGAATCGCCGGGTAAACGTACTCATAAAAACAAGTAAAAACGCTGGCCGGATTTCCCGGAAGGCCAAAAACAAGCTTTTCCTTTTTGACTCCAAAATAGAGGGGTTTTCCCGGTTTCTGGCTGACTTTCCAAAAAATAGTCTTAACACCTGCCTGTCCAAGAAGGTCCTTCACATAATCATAATCTCCCACAGAAACACCCCCCATTAAAATTAAAATGTCGCTTGCGCGCAAAGCAAAATCGATGACCTTTTTGATAATCATGGGTTTATCGTTCAGTCGTCGAAGCAATACAGGGCGAATCCTCATGTCCTCAAGTGCCGCTTGAATCATCAAGGTGTTGGAATCATAAATTTTTCCAGGACGTAAAACAGCGCCGGGAGACACAAGTTCGCTGCCGGTAGCGATAAGAGATATTCGGGGTTTGTTATAGATGGTTATTTTTTTCATGCCCATCGTCGCCAAAAAGCCAATGGTGCCAGGATTGATCACGGAACCTCG
>CAZVNB010000034.1:0-14527 GCA_964628355.1 uncultured Planctomycetia bacterium
GAAATGGTCATGCCAGGAGACTCGGTAACCGTATCGGCAGAACTCATCACCCCCATTGCCATGGAAAAAGAACTAAGATTTGCCATTCGTGAAGGCGGCCACACGGTGGGCGCTGGAGTCATTTCGGAGATTATTGCGTAAAATTTTTACTTGATTGAATAGAGTCTAATATGAGAGAATTCATAGAGTTTGAATGCACCACCTGCCGGAGGCGCAACTACACCTCGAATAAGAACAAGAAGTTGCATCCGGAGCGCATGGAAATCAAAAAATTTTGTCCGTTTTGCAGGAAACACACTGTTCATAAAGAACAGAAATAGATTTTATCAGTAGAAGATACCCCTCGGAAATCAGGGTTCACTCCGAGAACGGGGTGTTTTTTTCTGTTTTTATATCTATTGGGAAATGAACATTTTAGGCCAGTAGCTCCAATTGGCTAGAGCGGCGGTCTCCAAAACCGCTTGTTGGGGGTTCGAATCCCTCCTGGCCTGAGGATACGAAAGTCGGAGTGGTTGTTATGTGGGGTAATATAAGGAAGTTCATCTCAGAAGTTCGCGCAGAAATGCAAAAAGTCACTTGGTCGACCCGCGAAGAGTTGATGGGATCCACCGGAGTGGTGTTGATGACGATGCTGATTCTTTCGACCTTTATTGGCATTTCTGATTTTATTTTTTCTCATGCTTTGTCTATTATTTTAAGGTGACCGGTTGCAAACATTGGCAAAACATTGGTACGTAATCCACACTCAGACTGGCCGTGAAGAAACGGTCAAGACGACTCTGGAAAGCCGGACTCAGCAATTCAATCTGCAGGAAAAGATTTCTCAGGTATTGATCCCGACCGAAAAGGTTTCGGAAATCAAGTCCGGAAAAAAGACCATCTCAACGCGAAAGTTTTTTCCGGGTTACGTGTTGATCGAAATGGAATTGAACGATGATACCTGGTATCTAGTGAAGAATACTCCTGGCGTTAGCGGATTCATCGGCTCAGGAAAAAAGCCGTTGCCGTTGAATGAAGCCGAAGTGGCGACAATTATCAAGCAGGCCGAAGAGAAGAAGGAAAAGCCGACTCCGAAAGTGATTTTTGAAAAAGGGGAGAGCGTGCGCGTCAAAGAGGGTCCGTTTGTGAATTTTAATGGCACGATCGAGGAAGTGAATCCTAACAAAGGAAAGTTAAAAGTTTTGGTGGCTATTTTTGGGCGCACGACTCCGGTCGAGCTCGAATATTGGCAGGTTGAGAAAGTCTAATGGCAAAAAAAATTAAAACCACCGTTAAGCTATATTGTCCGGCCGGACAGGCCAATCCCGCTCCTCCGGTGGGTCCTGCGCTCGGTCAGCACGGCATTAACATTATGGAATTTTGCAAAGCCTTCAATGAACGCACCAAGGGGCGCGAAGGTTTGACATTGCCCGCCGTGATTACGATTTACGAAGACCGCACGTTTGATTTTATCATCAAAAGTCCACCCAGCACCGTGTTGCTCAAAAGAGCCGCTGGCGTGGCAAAGGCTTCGGGTGAGCCCAATAAAACCAAGGTTGGTAAAATCACCAAAGCTCAGGTGCGTGAAATCGTAGAGGAGAAAATGAAAGACTTAAACTCAAAAGATATGGATGGAGCGTTCAAGATTATCAGTGGAACGGCCCGAAGCATGGGCATCGAAATCGAAGGATAGTGTCATGAGCGCTCTGGCGACCAAACGAAGCAAAGAAAATGTAAAGCTGTTGGAAAAAGGAAAAATTTATTCCATCAAAGAGGCTGTCATAGTTTTAAAAAACGCGGTGAAAACCAAATTTGATCAGTCGGTCGAAATTCAGTGCAAGCTCGGGGTAGATCCTGCGGCCAGCGACCAAGCGGTGCGCGGGATGGCTGATTTGCCTCATGGACGCGGAAAAATGCCGAGGGTAATCGTGTTCAGCAAGGACGAAAGTTCCAATGCGGCCAAAGATGCCGGCGCGGATGTTGTGGGCGGCGACGAGCTGGTCGAAAAAGTGCTGCATGGTTGGATGAATTTTGACGTGGCGATCTCAACGCCGCAAATGATGAAAGAAGTGGGCAAGCTAGGAAAGTTATTGGGCCCGCGGGGTCTGATGCCTTCGCCAAAAGCTGGCACCGTGACCGACAACCCGGCCAAAGCCGTCAAGGAAATAAAAGGGGGCCGCATCGAGTTCAAAATGGACAAATTTGGCAACGTAAACACGGCGATCGGGCGGTTGTCGTTCTCAGAAGATCACCTGGCTGAAAACGGCAATGTACTGCTTGAGGCGCTTTTTAAGGCGCGGCCCAAATCTTTGAAAGGCGTTCTTGTCAAAAGCGCGCATATTTCCAGCACGATGGGTCCAGGGCTCAGGCTCGATATTAGCAAGTTCATGAAAGAAACAGACACCGACGACTAAGCAAGGAATTTTCCAGTGAAAGCAACGGGATTCAGCCGAGTTTCAAAAGAACTGATTATTGCCGAGCTCGAGAAAGAAATCAAAAATCGCCCAACTTTTTTTATCGCGCGCCATGATGCCGTGGCTGCTGAAAAACTCGATAAACTGCGCGCCAAACTGCGTTCGACTCAGGCACGTTATTTTGTGGTGAAGAACACGCTGGGCCAAAAGGCGTTTGAGCGTGCCAAACTCGGTGAATTTTCCGAGTACATTCATGGCGCTTGCGGCATCGCATTCACCAGCGGAGATCCGGTGCTTTCTTCGAAAATGCTGATGGATTTTGCGAAAGAAAACGACAGTTTCAAGGTGCAGGCCGGTTATTTGGGTGGCCGGTTAGTCGGGTTGGATCAAATCAAAGTTTTGGCCAGCCTCCCTTCGAGAGAAGTGATGTTGTCCAGGGTGGTCGCGGGCATTCAGGCGCCTATCGCGGGATTTGTCGGCGTTTTAGCCGGCACGATCCGTAAAGTCGTGACGGTTTTGGATGCGATTACCAAAAAGAAAGCAGGAAACTAAGTAAATGAAACACTCCGTCGCCGCTGGGGCGGCTACTTTGAGTGTAAATTCGCGCGGACGACTTGACGCTTCTTTTGGTCGCGTAAGTCGTGCGCTCATTTGGAAAGGGAAATAAAATGACACAAGCGGTTGAATCAAAAACTGGAAAAATGACAGACATTATCAGCTCTATCGAGACGATGAGCGTCCTGGAATTGGCGGATCTGGTGAAGGCTTTGGAACAGAAATTTGGCGTCTCGGCTGCAGCCCCTATGGCCGTGGCCGCAGCTCCTGGAGCAGGTGCGGGAGCCGCAGCTGCCGAAGAAAAGACTTCGGTTACTGTGGTTCTGAAAAGCGCCGGCGCGAATAAAATTCAGGTCATCAAAGAAATTCGCACGGTGACGACACTCGGTTTGAAAGAAGCCAAGGATCTCGTCGATGCGGCCCCCAAGCCCATCAAAGAGAACGTGTCGATCAAAGACGCGGAAGCCATCAAGAAAACCCTGGAAGCGGCCGGAGCTCAGATCGAGTTCAAATAAGTTCAGCAATCCCTGGGGAGTGAGTGGCCACATGGGTGGCCATGCGCACATGTTTCGTTCAGCCGTGATGTCCTAAAAAAGGAACCGAGTCAAAGCGATGGAAAACAAACGATATAACTTTGGAAAAATTCCTGAAGTTTGCGACATTCCGAATCTGATCGAGCTTCAAACAAAATCATTTTCAGATTTTCTGCAACGGGGGGTTCCCAAGAGCCGCCGCAAAAATGCGGGACTTGAGGAAGTATTTCAAGAAGTTTTTCCGATCGAAAGTTATGACGGAAAGCATAAACTCGAATATGTGTCCTATTCTTTGGGTCAGCCGAAGTACTCGCTGGAGGAATGTCATAAGAAAGGCGCGACGTACAGCACTCCTCTTAAGATCAAGATTCGCTTAAAAACCGAGAAAGAAACAAAGGAACAGGAAATTTACGTCGGCGACATGCCGCTGATGACCGATTTTGGCACTTTCGTCATCAACGGTGATGAACGCGTCATTGTCAGCCAATTGCACCGGTCTCCCGGCGCTTCGTTTGAACAATCCGTGCACCCCAATGGCAAAGTGCTGTACTCGGCAAGGATTATCCCTCATCGCGGCGTGTGGCTTGAATTTGAATTTGATATTAACGACATTTTGTATGCCTATATCGACCGGAAAAAGAAACTGCTAGCTACCACGCTTCTTCGCGTATTCGGTTATGAAACCGACGAAGCGGTTATCAAAGCTTTTTGCGGTATTGAAAAAATCGAGTCCATCAGCCGCTACAACCCCAAGAATTTGATTGGACACACTCTGGCGCAGAACGTTCTGGACCCCGAAACCAAGGAAGTATTGATTGAGCAAGGAAGCCCGTTGACACGCGAATTGATTTCAAAAATTTCTTCGGCTGGAATCAAATCTATTTTAATTTCAAGAACCCAAGCGCCGGAAATTATGGCGACGCTGAAAAAAGACCACACAAAAGCCAGCGGCGACGCGTTCATTGATATTTATCGCAAACTTCGTCCCGGCGATCCTCCGACGCTGGACAGCGCCAAGACCATGGTTGAGCGCATGTTTTTTGATATTCGCCGCTATGATCTCGGACCGGTCGGACGTTTTGTTTTGAACCGCAAGCTGGGCATGAAAACTAAAATGGAAGACCGCACGCTAAACGGTGACACGCTGATTTCAATTATCAAAAGGCTTGTCGCCATCAAAAACGGTGACGGGGACACGGATGATATCGATCATTTGGGCAATCGCCGCGTTCGCACGGTGAACGAGCTTTTACAGGGCCAGTTTCGAATTGGCCTGGCGCGTTTGGAGCGTTCGGCAAAAGAGCGCATGGGGATTTATGAATTGGAAAATATGATGCCCCATAACTTGATCAATTCGAAATTAATTTCAAGCGTGATTCGCGATTTCTTCGGCAGAAGTCAATTGTCGCAGTTCATGGATCAGACCAATCCCTTAGCCGAGATGACACACAAGCGTCGTTTATCCGCTCTGGGACCCGGAGGTTTGTCGAGGGAGCGTGCCGGGTTTGAAGTGCGTGACGTCCACCACTCGCATTATGGAAGAATTTGTCCGATTGAAACTCCGGAAGGTCCAAATATCGGCTTGATTGCTTCGCTTTCCACGCATGCGCGCGTCAACGACTATGGTTTTATCGAAACGCCGTATCGTAAAGTTGAAAATGGATGCGTCAGCGACAGAATTGAATATCTATCCGCTGATTTGGAAGATCAATATGTTATCGCGCAAGCGAACGCAAAATTGGACTCCAAAAATCATTTTACGGAATCGAAGGTTATCTGCCGCCATCAGGGTGATTTTCCGATGACAAGCCCAAAAGATATCGATTACATGGACGTTTCGCCCAAGCAGTTGGTAAGCATTGCGGCGGGATTGATTCCTTTTTTGGAGCACGATGACGCCAATAGAGCTCTCATGGGCTCGAACATGCAGCGCCAAGCCGTTCCCTTGATGGCCACGGAATCACCGCTGGTGGGAACTGGAATGGAAGCCAAAATTGCCAAAGATTCAGGCGCCGTCGTGGTGGCCAAAGAAGCAGGAAAAGTCACCAATGTGCAGGCCGATGAGATCGTTATCAGCGGCAAACGCTACCCACTTTTTAAATTCAAACGATCCAATGCCTCGACGTGCATCAATCAACGCCCGATTGTAGAGCTTGGAGACAAAATAAAAACGGGCCAAGTTATTGCAGATGGGGCAGCAACGGAAAAAGGGGAGTTGGCGCTGGGTAAAAATGTGTTAGTGGCGTTCATGCCTTGGAGGGGCTATAACTTCGAAGACGCAATTCTCTTGAGCGAAAAGCTCGTGCGCGAAGATGTGTATACGTCCATTCATATCGAAGAGTTTGAAATCGAATCCCGGGATACTCGGCTTGGCAAGGAAGACATTACGCGGGATATTCCGAATATTGGCGAAGAGTCGCTAAAGGACCTCGGCGAGGACGGCATTATCCGCGTGGGAGCCGAAGTGGGTCCGGGCGACATTTTGGTGGGCAAAGTTACGCCGAAATCAGAAACCGAGCTTTCTCCGGAAGAAAAATTGTTGCGCGCGATTTTCGGCGAAAAAGCCGGTGATGTGCGTGACGCGTCTTTGACGGTTCCGCCGGGCGTCGAAGGTATCATCATTGACACAAAAGTGTTTTCTCGCAAGGGTCAAGAGGCCAAGACTAAGGAGTCAAAAGCCAAAATGATCAAAGACATCGAGCAGATCAAAGAAATCTACGAAACGCAGATCGCTCAAATCCAAAAAGACAAAGCCAATAAGTTGATTTCGTTGTTGGAAGGCAAGGCGCTTGCGACGAGCTTGCTGGATGCCGAAACGGGAGCCATTCTTGTTGCGCGCGGCAAAACGGTTCATAAATCGGATTTCGCGAAGATCGGCCGGGCGGACACCGAAAGCATCAAGCTGGAAGACTCCGAGGAAACAGAAGAATCTGTCAAGCGGATATGCCGCTTAATGGACGACCAAATGGATGAACTGCGTTATGAAGAAGACCGGGAAATCGATAAAGTGAAACGTGGCGACGAACTTCCGCCGGGGGTTTTAAAGCGCGTCAAAGTGCTCGTGGCGCATAAACGGAAAATTTCAGTTGGCGATAAAATGGCCGGTCGCCATGGAAACAAAGGAATCGTTGCCAAGATAATGCGCAACGAAGACATGCCGTACCTCGAAGACGGCACACCAGTTGATATTGTTCTCAACCCGCTGGGTGTTCCTTCCCGTATGAATGTGGGGCAGATTTTGGAAACGCATCTTGGCTGGGCCGCAAAAATACTTGGCATGCACGTGGCTAGCCCGGTTTTTGACGGCGCCTCCGAGGCCGAAATTAAACAGATCATGAAGAAAGCCGGCATTCCCGAAAGTGGCAAGGTCACCCTGCGTGATGGCCGCTCAGGAGAGCGTTTCGACCAGCAGGTGACCGTCGGCTACATCTATATGATGAAGCTTGCGCATTTGGTGGACGACAAGATTCATGCACGTTCCATCGGGCCTTATTCTCTGGTGACACAGCAGCCCTTGGGTGGAAAAGCGCAGTTCGGTGGACAGCGTTTTGGAGAAATGGAAGTGTGGGCGCTGGAGGCTTATGGCGCCGCATACACGTTGCAGGAACTTCTTACCGTGAAAAGTGACGATGTGCAGGGCCGCACGCGCATGTACGAATCTATTGTCAAGGGCGAGAACTCGCTGCAAGCAAACACGCCGGAATCTTTTAACGTGCTTGTCAAAGAGTTGCAGTCGTTGGCATTGGATGTTCGTACCGAGAAAAAATCGGAAGTCGAAAAAGAGGTGGACATTGAGTAACCAGACCAACAGCAGCCAGGAAGAGTTCGTTTCGACGACGTTTGATTTCATCTCGATTCGCATTGCTTCACCCGATGTGATTCATTCGTGGTCCAAGGGTCAGGTGAAAAAACCCGAAACCATCAACTACCGCACTTTCAAACCGGAAAAAGACGGGTTATTTTGCGAAAAGATTTTCGGGCCGACGCGCGATTGGGAGTGCAATTGCGGCAAGTACAAACGAATCAAACATAAGGGCATTGTTTGCGACCGTTGTGGCGTCGAAGTGACGTTGTCCAAAGTGCGCCGCGAGCGTATGGGGCATATCGATTTGGCAACTCCCGTAACACATATTTGGTTTTTCAAGGCCGTTCCTTCTCGCCTGGGCGCTATTCTGGAACTCAATCTCCGCGAACTCGAAAGAATTATTTATTATGAAGAATACGTTGTCATCGATCCGGGCGACACCCCGCTAAAAAAAGGCGATCTGTTGTCGGATGAAAAATATCAGATGATGGTCGAAAACTATGGCCACAAATTCGTTGCTAAAATGGGCGCGGAAGCGATCCGCGATCTTTTCAAGGAAGTGGACCTTGACAAGCTCGACGCTAAGCTCCGTGCCGAGCTCAAAACGGCCAAAGGAGAAGCCACTCAAAAGAAAATCATAAAAAATCTTCGCATCGTGGAAGCTTTCCGTAAATCGGGCAACAAACCCGAATGGATGATTCTGGAGGTGGTTCCCGTGATTCCTCCGGATTTGAGGCCTCTGGTTCCTCTGGACGGCGGGCGCTTTGCCACCAGTGATTTGAATGATCTGTATCGCCGCGTCATAAACCGTAACAACCGCTTGAAAAAACTGCTGGAGTTGCGCGCGCCGGAAGTGATTGTGCGCAATGAAAAAAGAATGTTGCAAGAAGCCGTTGATGCGTTGTTTGACAATGGCCGTCATGGACGTCCGGTGCTGGGTTCGGGCAACCGTCCCCTAAAGAGTCTTAGCGACATGCTAAAAGGAAAACAAGGACGCTTCCGACAAAATCTTCTTGGAAAACGTGTTGATTATTCCGGTCGTTCCGTGATCGTCGTGGGACCCGAACTCAAACTGCACCAGTGCGGCTCGCCGAAAAAAATGGCGCTGGAACTTTTCGAGCCGTTTATCATTAAAAAATTGAGAGAAATGGGATATGTCCATACGATTAAAAGTGCCAAGCGCATGGTTGAAAAAGAACGTTTGGAAGTTTGGGATATTTTGGAGCAGGTGATCAAAAACCATCCCGTGATGCTTAATCGCGCTCCCACGTTGCATCGCCTGGGCATTCAGGCTTTTGAACCGGTGCTAGTGGAAGGAAAGGCGATTCGTATCCATCCGCTGGTTTGCGCGGCGTTTAACGCTGATTTTGACGGAGACCAGATGGCCGTGCACGTGCCGCTGTCGCTGGAAGCGCAAATCGAGTGCCGTATTCTGCTTTTGTCCATCAATAATATTTTTTCGCCGGCCGACGGACGTCCGGTGGCAACGCCCAGCCAAGACATTGTGCTGGGTTGTTACTATTTGTCCAAGGAAAGACCCAAGGCCAAGGGTGAAGGCATGATATTTTCTGATTCCGACGAAGTGGTCGCGGCTCATGGGGATCGCGAAGTGGAGCTTCACGCCAAGATCAAAGTGCGCGTGAAAGGCAAGTTGATCGAAACCACGGTGGGGCGCGTGATTTTTAATCTGTTGCTGCCGGAAAACCTGCCTTATTTCGACGGGGTGCTGACAAAATCAAAACTAAACGGGGTTATCGCCGAATGCTATAAGATTGCCGGTCATCACCGAACCATTCAGTTGTTGGATGATTTGAAGGATCTTGGTTTCGAATCCGCGACACTGGCGGGAATTTCCATTTCGTTGGACGATCTTCGCATCCCTTCGAAAAAAGCCGTTCATTTGGAAAAAGCGCAGGAAAGAGTTTCGAAAGTTGACGAGCAGTATCGCCGGGGCGTCATCACCGAGGGTGAGCGCTACAACAACATCATCGATATTTGGACGCAGACTACCGACGAGGTGGCCGACAGCGTTTTTGCGGAACTAGACGTGTTTAATCCGATTTTTATGATGGCGGATTCCGGCGCGCGCGGTTCCAAGCAGCAGATCCGGCAGTTGGCGGGTATGCGTGGCTTAATGGCAAAACCGTCGGGTGAAATTATCGAAAGCCCGATCAAGGCCAATTTCCGCGAAGGGTTGACCATGCTTGAATATTTTATTTCGACGCACGGCGCGCGCAAAGGATTGGCTGACACGGCGCTTAAAACGGCCGATGCCGGCTATCTGACTCGTCGTTTAGTCGACGTGGCGCAAGATGTGATCGTGAATACCGAGGACTGCGGAACCGTGAAAGGTATTTTCGTAGAAGCGCTCATCGAGGGGGACGAGATTGTCGTGTCGCTTCGCGAACGAATCATTGGCCGGGTAGCTCTTGATAATATCGCAAACGTGGTGACAGACAGCGTGGTTGTCGAAGCCAGCCAGGAAATTACCGAAGAAGCCGCCAAGGAAATCGAAGAAGCCGGCATTGATAAAATCAAGATCCGTTCCGTGCTCACTTGTGAGTCCCGTCGTGGCGTGTGCGCCCGTTGTTATGGACGCAATCTCGCCACCGGTCGCCTGGTCGAATTGGGAGAGGCAGTCGGAATTATTGCCGCTCAGTCGATTGGCGAACCCGGCACGCAGTTGACCATGAGAACGTTTCACATTGGCGGTACCGCAAGCCGAACGGTTACCGAGTCGTCTCTGAAAGCCAAGAACGCCGGCACGATTAAATATCATAGTTTGAAGACGGTGGAACTCAAAAATCATACGTTTGTGATTTTGAGCCGCAATGGACAAATATCGATTCACGATGCGTCTGGCCGTGAACTGGAACGTCATGCGGTTCCTCATGGCGGGAATGTCAAAATCACCGATGGCGGTAAAGTGGCCAAGGGACAGCTTTTTATCGAATGGGATCCGTATAACTCCGCCATTTTCACCGAAGTCGAAGGAACGGTGAAGTACGAAGACGTCATCGAAGAAATTACCATGCATAAACAGCTGGATCAAGCCACCGGCAATGTCGAGCGCGTGATCATCGAGCATCGCGGTGAACACCATCCGCAGATATTGCTGTTAGACCACAAGAAGGATGTGCTCGCGATTTATCCGATTCCCACCGGCGCGCACGTCGTCATTGATGACGGCGAAAAGATATTGGCGGGAGATCTGATCGCAAAAACTCCGAGAAAAGTTACAAAAACCAAAGACATTACCGGCGGTCTTCCGCGCGTGGCGGAGCTATTCGAGGCACGTCGCCCCAAAGACCCGGCTATCATCTCGGAAATCGACGGCACTGTGGAGTTCGGCGAATCCAAGAAAGGCCATCGCCGTGTCATCGTTAAAAGTTCCACCGGGATGAAGAAAGAATATCTGATTCCGCACGGTAAACACTTGAACGTATACAAGGGCGACTATGTGTATTCGGGCCAGCAATTGGTCGATGGACCGGTAGTCCCTCAAGACATTTTGAAAATCAGCGGCGAGCGCAAATTGCAGGAATATCTCGTTAATGAAATTCAGGAAGTCTACCGGCTGCAGGGCGTGTCAATCAATGACAAGCACATCGAAGTGATTGTTCGCCAAATGCTGCGTAAAGTGCGCATCATGGAATCGGGCGACACCGAATTTTTAGCCGGACAGCAAATGGATCGATGGAAGCTAATCGAGGAAAACGAACGCATCGAGAAAAAAAAGAAGACCCCCGCGAAAGCCGAACCCATCCTTCTTGGCATCACGCGTGCGTCTTTAAGCACCGATAGTTTCATCTCGGCGGCTAGTTTCCAAGAGACGACTCGAGTGTTGACCGAAGCGGCGGCATCCGGCAAAAGAGATTACTTGCTTGGGCTAAAAGAAAACGTTATTATGGGGCACCTTATTCCGGCCGGAACAGGATTTGCCGGTCATCGCCGCGTTGAAATCACACGTCACGTGGAGGAAGAGTCGAAGAAAACAAAATCTGCAAAAAAATTGGCGGTGGAAGAACTGTTGACAGAAGAGAAGAGCAATTAATTTATGCCTACCATTAATCAACTGATTCGTTTTGGCCGCGAAAAAGTAAAATCAAAAACGAAGTCGCCCGCACTGTTGGGTTGTCCGCAAAAAAGAGGCGTGTGTCTGCAGGTAAAAACCCAGACGCCGAAAAAACCAAATTCCGCTTTGAGAAAAGTGGCGCGTGTGCGTTTGACCAACGGCATCGAAGTGACCGCTTATATTCCGGGCGTCGGACATAATCTTCAAGAGCATTCGATCGTCACAATCCGTGGCGGACGCGTCAAGGATTTGCCAGGTGTGCGTTATCACATCGTGCGAGGCACGCTGGATACGGCGGGTGTGGCGGATCGCCGTCGCTCCCGTTCTAAATACGGCGCGAAGGCCCCGAAGGCGGACGCAAAAGCAGGAGCAGCCAAGAAATGAGAAGAAGAAGAGCCATTCGCCGGGAAGTGATTCCCGACCCCAAGTTTAACAACAAAACGATATCACGTTTCATCAACATCTTGATGACTGAAGGCAAGAAATGGAATGCCGAAAAAATTATTTACGGCTCACTGGACATTGTGGCGCAGAAAACCCACAAACCGGATCCCGTGGAAGTTTTAATGAAGGCTATCGACAATGTGAGGCCGCTTTTGGAGCTTAAATCTCGCCGGGTGGGTGGCGCGACATATCAAATTCCGGTAGAAGTGCGTGGTGATCGCGGCGCGCAGTTGGCGATGCGCTGGATGCGTAACGCCGCCCGGGGACGTAAAGGAAAACCTATGGGGCAGCGTCTGGCCGATGAAATTATCGAGGCTTACAATGGTCAGGGCACTGCCGTAAAAAAGAAAGAAGAAATTCACAAGATGGCCGAGGCAAATAGGGCTTTCAGCCACTACCGATGGTAAAATGGCAAACGTATATTCTCTAGAAAAAACCAGGAATTTTGGAATCGCCGCTCACATCGACGCTGGGAAAACGACGACCAGCGAGCGCGTCCTTTATTATACGGGCCGCGTGCATCGCATGGGTGAAGTGCATGATGGCACTGCGACCATGGATTGGATGGAGCAGGAGCAGGAGCGCGGTATCACGATCACGGCTGCGGCGACCACTTGCTTTTGGCGCGACTATCGTTTGAATTTGATCGATACGCCCGGTCATGTGGATTTTACGATCGAAGTGGAGCGTTCTCTTAAAGTGTTGGATGGCGCGGTCATCGTTTTTTGCGCCGTGGGCGGTGTCGAGCCCCAGTCTGAAACCGTGTGGCGCCAGGCCGATCGTTATAAGGTTCCGCGCGTTTGCTTTATCAACAAAATGGATCGTGTGGGCGCGGATTTTAAAACCGTGGTGGAGCAGATCCGGGAACGCCTGACGGCGGCCAGTGCCCCGATTCAATTGCCGCTTGGCGCCGAAGATAAATTCAAGGGCCAGATCGATCTTATCGAAATGAACGCAAAAATTTATCACAGCGAAGATTTGGGCAGTCATTATGAAGTGATCGCGATTCCCCAGGAATATAAAAAGGAAGCCGAAGAAGCTCGCGCCCATCTTATCGAGAAACTTTCTGAAGTGGATGACGTATCGATGGAAAAATTCATCAACGGGGTTGCGCTCACCACCAATGAGCTCAAGGTCGCCATTCGTCGCGCGACGGTGTCGAGTTCCTTTGTGCCGATTTTGTGCGGCACGGCGTTCAAAAACAAGGGGGTTCAACTGATGCTTGATGCGGTTGTGGATTATCTTCCATCGCCGCTTGACATTCCGGGCATTCCCGGCGTTCATCCGGGCACGGGGGAAGCCCTTTTAAGAAAACCCGATCCGAAAGAGCCCCTATCGGCGCTTGCTTTCAAAATTGCCACCGATCCCTTCGTGGGGAAATTGACCTTCGTGCGCGTTTATTCCGGCACGATCACGTCCGGAACGTATGTTTATAACGCTTCGAAGAATGAAAAAGAACGTGTCGGTAAATTGGTTAAATTACACGCCAATAAACAGGAAATTGTGGACGAAATTGGTGCCGGCGATATTGGCGCATGTGTTGGATTCAAGAAAACGGAAACGGGTGATTCTATTTGCGATGAAAAAAACCCGATCATTCTTGAAAAAATGCAATTCGCAGATCCTGTTATCGACATGGCCATCGAGCCTGCCAGCAAGGCCGATCAAGAAAAGCTTGGCATGGCGCTGGGCCGTTTGAGAGAAGAAGATCCGACGCTTCGGGTGCACTACGATCATGAAACAGGCGAAACCATCATTAGCGGGATGGGCGAACTTCACTTGGAAATCATCGTGGACCGCATGAAAAGAGAATTTAAAGTCGAGGCCAATGTTGGCAAGCCCCAGGTGGCTTTCAAGGAGACTATTACCAAAGAAGTAGAAATCATCGGAAAGCATATTCAACAGTCGGGCGGCCGTGGTCAGTATGGTCACGTCGTGTTTAAAATGCGTCCGACCGATACGCCGGGCAAAGGAATTGAATTCGAAAATGAAATCGTCGGCGGTTCCATCCCACGGGAATACATTCCGGCTGTCAAAGCGGGCGTCATGGAAGCATCGCTGTCTGGCGCTCTGGCGGGGTATCCGGTTACGGATGTGCATGTGGAATTGATCGATGGATCTTTTCACGTTGTAGACTCGTCGGAGTTGGCATTTAAAATGGCCGCAATTTTTGCTTTCAAAGATGGGATGCGCCAAGCAAGCGCCATTTTGCTCGAGCCGATTATGGATATTGAAGTCGTGACTCCCGAAGAATTTATGGGAGATGTGATCGGAGATTTGAGTTCGCGACGATGCAAAATTGAATCGATGAATCAAAAAGGAAATTTGAAAGCGATCCGCGGATTTGTGCCGTTATCAGAAATGTTTGGTTACGCCACTTCTGTTCGGAGCTTGACTCAGGGTCGCGCGACGTTTATGATGCAGCCCTCTTACTACGCGCAAGTTCCCAGGTTGGTTGCGGAGAAAATTATTAAAGTTAGCAATACTCAAGAAGCGATCGAGCAGAGAAGAAACAGGTAATATAAAGGAGCTTAAGGAAGACATGTCCAAAGAAAAATTCGAACGCACCAAACCCCATGTCAACATCGGCACCATCGGCCATGTCGATCACGGCAAGACCACCTTAACCGCGGCCATCACCACAGTGCTTTCTAAAAAAGGTCTTGCCGAAGCCCGTCCCTTTGACACCATCGACAACGCTCCTGAGGAAAGAGAACGCGGT
>CAZVNB010000035.1:0-41211 GCA_964628355.1 uncultured Planctomycetia bacterium
CTTTAACTGCTTTAACACATCTAGTTGGCGAGATGCTTTTTTCTTTAAAGGAAGACATGAGTATGCAAGTGGGTATTGTTAGTAACCATTCCAATTATGCCTCCCCTCCGCAAGCTACGGCATTCGCCCTACGTGCTTTTAGATGTCTTCCTTTAAAGAAAAAAGTATCTTGCCAATGTGAATTGGGTGGATGGGAACGGTTTGGACTAAATTCCGGATTTTTTATATTTCGTCTTATCAAACACTCCAGCCGCAAAAAATGCTTTTTTTCTTTCGACGCATTTATTGCAATCTCCGCAGTGTTCATATCCCTTCGGATTCAGGCAGGAAAAAGTGGCTTCCAAAGGGAGCTTCCGACCCATTGCGATAACATCTTCTTTTTTTATTTTCTGGAATGGCGCTTTGACTTGGATCTCTACGCTCAAACCCAGTGAAAGCACTTCGGAAATTTTTTTAAAAAAAATTCTCGTGCTGTCGGCAAACGGATTGCCGCGAAGGACGCCGATTTCAATGGTAGAAATTCCTTTCATTGCCGCATAGCAAGCCGCCTTTGAGAGAAAAATGATATTCCGTCCCGGCAAATACACCGAATCATCTTGCGACTTGCCGCTTGGAATTTTTGTGCCGGTGATGCTCCAGTGGCTTTCATATAGATCGCGCATGGTAAGATCAAGAATCACCAACGGCACGAGGTTTGTTTGTTTTAAGCCGCGAACAAAATTTTTGAGCCAAAAAATCTCAGTATCTTCCCAGCGCAGATGATTGCGGATATAAATCGGCGTGATATGATCGTAACGGCCCAACGCGTCATTTAAAAGCACCGAGCTCTCGATGCCGCCGCTCACAAGCACGCAAGCATCCTGGTTTTTTTTAACCGGCTCTCTATTCATGACTTGCGCGGAGGGGGATCGTCTTCCTGAAGATGGTGTTTGATATTTTTACCTTCGACAATAAAAATCACATCTTCGCTGATATTGGTGGCGTGATCGGCTATGCGTTCGAGATTTCGGCTGACTAGAATAAGATCCACCGCACGCGTGATGCTTTTCGGGTCTTCCATCATATAAGTCAAAAGCTCCCGGAAAACTTGATCGTTCAGCCGGTCCACTTCGTCATCCTCGCGACATACCTGCTGGGCCAAAGACGGGTTTTCATGAACGAACGCTTCCAGGGAGTTTTTGATCATTTTTTGAGCGATGGCCGCCATTTGCGGAATATCGATGAGAGGCTTAAGCGGCGGCTCTTTTAGAAGATATAACACCGTTTCAGAAATATTGACAGCCTGGTCCGCCACGCGCTCGAGGTCGTTATTAATTTTTAAAATCGCGGTCAAAAGACGCAGGTCACCGGCGATTGGCTGGCGCAATGCCATAAGACGCAGCACCTCTTCCTCAATTTCAATTTCCGTGCGGTTCACGATTTCTTCTAGAATGAACACTTTATCCGTAAACTCTTTTTTACGCTCAACCAATGCTTTCACCGCCAGGCCTATCATCTCTTGAGCCGTGTCTGCCATGAACAGAAGTTTCTGTCTTAAATCCTTCAGTTCTTCATCAAAATATCTTTCCATAGTGCCCTCAGTATATCGCTTTTACTCTCTTGTGGAAAAGTCTTTATTTGCGGGAAGAAATATCGTAAAAATAGATCCCTTGCCCTGCATGCTTTGAACTTCGATTTTCCCGCCGTGTCGCTCCACAATATGCTTGGCGATAGAAAGTCCCAGTCCGGTACCTCCGGACTGGCGCGAACGGCTTTTGTCGGCACGGTAAAATCTCTCAAAAACGCGTCCCAGATCCACCAGTGAAATGCCAATGCCCGTATCGCGCACTTCCAACGCCACTCCTTGCGCCTGGTCATGTACCTGTAAAGTCACGCGACCATTGGGGACGTTGTATTTCAGCGCATTATCGATCAAATTGCTGAGAGCGCGCTCGATAGAATTTGATTCTACCAGGATTTTAACCGCTTTAGGAGGTGGAACGACCTGTAACTGAATATTTTTTTCTTTGAGAATCGGCGAAAAAATTTCTGCCATTTTTTCGAACAATTTCTCCACATTGACTTCCTCCAAAGGCAGGGGCTCCTTGCCCGATTCGATTTTCGACAAAAGCAATAAATCCTCGATGAGCGTGTGCAGTTTTTTGGATTGTGTTTCAATTATCTGCAAAAACTTCATACGGTTTTCGGGATCATTTATACCACCCTCTTTCAGCGTTTCTACAAAACCCAGAATCGATGTCAACGGTGTTTTGAGCTCGTGCGACACATTCGCCACAAACTCGGTGCGCAAGCGCTCGAACTCTTTTAAAATAGTGATGTCATGAAATACTGCCACGGCTCCCAAAAACTCCCCTTCCGTAACTACCGGCGATACTTGGATTTCAAACACTGAATCAGATAAAAGCACTGTATGCTCCTTGCGTGCCACGACATGCCGCTTGAGGGTTTTCTCGATCATGTAATTGATGTCAGCGTCCCGAAAAATTTCCCAGAAATAACGGCCTTCGGCGAAACTTTTTTCGAAACTGAATGATCGTTCAAGCGCTGAATTCGTCAGCAACACCTTCTGCTCCGTGTCCACCGCCAAAACACCTTCGGCCATGCTTTCCAGGATCGCAAAGAGTCTTTTTTTCTGCTCACGGGCCATCTGAATGCGATCATCGAGGGTCGATGCCATAATTTCAATGTCACGGGCGAGGTTACGAAAAGGCTGCGTCGACTCGTGTAAGGTGGATACCTCCTTTCCTGAAGCCATTTTTTTGGCGTACTGCGCAAGACGGTTTAATTTACGGCGGAATATGAAGTGCAAAAAACCTAAAATGGCGCAGACAACGAGAAGGATGAGTGACAAAACAAGAAAAAAAAGAGGGTTCTCTTTCACAAAATCACCCGGGTTCAACATCCTGCTCCAAAAAACGGTAACCCGCGCCGCGTACCGTTTCAATCCAGTCACGGTACTTGCCCAGTTTCTGCCGGATACTGCGGACGTGTACATCGACCGTACGATCCACTATAAACGCTTCACCGTCCCACACCCCGTTTAAAAGTTGCTCGCGTGAATAAACCTTCCCACGGTTTGCCATGAGAAAACTAAGCATTTTGAATTCAAGCTTCGTCAATATCACAGGCTTGCCTGCAATGTTGAACGTGTGACGATCTTTGTCAATCACAAGCTCCCCGGCCCGGATAACCGAACTTTCGTCTTTCTGGATTTCTTGATTGCGGAAAATATTTTTGACGCGCGCCAAAAGCACTTTTAAACTGAACGGCTTTGAAATGTAGTCGGATGCGCCAAGCTCAAGACCTAAAATCTCATCTACCTCGGAAGTTTTAGCGGTGAGCATCAGTAGGGGGATATTTTTGGTGTCTTTATTGGCTCGCAAAACTTTACAAACCTCCAATCCATCAATCCCAGGCATCATGATGTCAAGAATCACCAGGTCCGGACGTTTTGACTTGACCGTCTCGAGCCCCTCTTCACCCGTTTTTGCGCACGCCACCTGATACCCTTCCCGCTCCAGATTGTACTGCAAGAGTTTTAGGATATCTTTTTCATCATCGATCGCAAGAATTAATTTTTTTGCCATTATTTAGTGAAAGATCAGTGGATCACTTTTTGGGTTTTAATTTCTCGAGGATGACCGGTTTCACTTTTTCACGGATGTCTTCCTGGATTTCGTCGACACTTTTTTTTGCATCGATCACCTCAAAACTAAATTCTTTGGCGAGTTTATCATATTCGGCGATCAGCGCAGACTGGTAGTTCACAAAACTGTCAAAAAGGTCCTGCCCCATATGCATGTCCATGCCGGCTTCCCAGTAATTCATGCCACCGGCTTCGATGGCGCGCGGCACTAGCGATTCGATATTAATTTTAAGATAGAGCACAATATCCGGAACCAGCGCAAAACTGAACAAGTTGCGTATCCAGCGCGTATCGGATTGGCGAACAATGTCACGCGCAATGGCCGTAAAAATATACCGGTCTGTGAGAACAATATGTCCGGATTTAAGTGCCGGAATGATTAAATTCTCAAAACGGTCCGCAAAGTCGGTGGCATACAGCAGAGTGAACGTCATGCGGTCCATGGTATTGCCGGATTTGGCCAATTCGATTGATTTGTGCATCAAGTTGGAACGTGCCCAACCCGTTTCCACCACGGCATAACCCTGCACCTCGAGCCAGTTTTTCAAAAGCGTCACCTGCGTCGAACGTCCTGTCACGTCGGTGCCTTCGATCGCGATCAGCTTGCCCTTGACCTGAAACGGCTTAAGATACGGTAAATTTTCGCCAAAATACTTTGGGTCGCTTGGCATAAATCGTCCTTTTTTTGGAATAGCCTTTCAAACTTTCCTTCACCCTGTCGCGCACAAGTTTTTGTTGGTCGTGAATTTCGAGCGTCGCATCGACCGGCGTAAGGTCGAACTCTTCGATCATTTTTTTATACTCCTCCATGATCTTGCCTTGAAATAATCTGAAGGATTCTTTGGTATCCATGCTGAGCCCCAAATCCATGCCCGCTTCGTGAAATTTGATTTCGGAACGATTGGACAGGATGCGATCGCAAGCGATTTGAATGGGCACGTCAAAATAAAAACTAATATCGGGTCTCACGGAAAAACTGTAAAGATTTCTCACCCACTCGCGACTGACTCCGCGCACCACATCGCGCGCAAACGCCGTATATGCGTACCTGTCCGCCAGCACGATCATGCCAGCTTTGAGAGGAGGAATGATCTGATAATCGAGTCGATCGGCAAAATCCGTGGCGTGAAGCAAGCTAAAGGTGGTGGGCGTGAGAAGATTCTTCTTCTTGGCTTCTTTGGTTGTTTCGCGCACAATATCCGAACTGTTCCATTCGGTGAAAAATACCGAATACCCTTCGGACTCCAGCCATTTCTTCAACAGGGAAATTTGAGTGCTTTTACCGGAACCGTCGACACCTTCGACGATGAAAAGCTTACCGGGATAATCGTGCTTTTTTTCGAATACGGACATAACCCTCGTACGTCATTGCGAATCTACCCGCCGACTCTCAACAGGACGATTTGTTTTTTTGAAAGACCTTTATTTCCACTTTTCGCTCAAACACCTTTTCAAATAAATCGGCTCTTTGCTTAGCTTGCCATAATTCGAGCTCGGCATCCTGGGAAGTGACAATCTGAATGAAAACAACCGTCGGTGTCACTCGGCACTGCAATGATTTTACCACTGACAAACGACTTCTGTCTAAGCCATCCGCAATACGTAAAATAGAGCTTAAAACCCTGATCACACGCCTGCCACGGCTCCCGACAAAGTGCAACGCATTTTTTTTGGGTAAAAGTTTCCGGTGATTACACGCCACCCAGGCCATCATTTCAACTTCCTGGGGCTCAAAACCGTCAAGGTCACTGTTCACGATGAGATAAAACGTGTGCCTATGGTTTTTTTTATAATTGATCGCATAGCCGATATTGTGTAGCAAACATGAAAATTCGAGCAATTCCCGTTCGTTTTTACCCAGTCCATGTAAGGCGCTTGTATCGTCAAAAATTTTAAGCGCCAGACTCGCCACTTGTTCGCTGTGATCGGACTCGGCCATCCACCGCCGCGCAAGAAGCCGAACACTTTTTTCGCGTATCCCCTGGATATCCACACCGCGTTTTAGTTTTCGCTTATTTTTTCGGATATAATCCAGCACCATGCCTTCTCGGATTCCGCTGTCCGAAAGTGTCATGCTCTCTGTTTTCAAAAGTCGCATCAGTGTTAAAACAAGCGTGCTACCTGCCACGATGATGTCCGCGCGTTTCGGATCCAGACCAGGAAACTTGAGACGCTCCTTCAAATCCATACGAAGGATCATGTCGTGTACTTGTTTCAAACTTTTTTGAGTCAGCTCGATATGGTTTATAAATGGAAGCGGACGTGACGAGATCTGTTCGTACGCCATCGCCGCAAGATTGATCACGGTGCCCGCTGTTCCGATGACCATCGAAAATTTCGTTTTTTTTATTTCTTTCACCGCTGCTTTTAGTCCCCTTTCGACATGCCGCTCAAGCGCTTGTAGTTCTTTTTGGGACGGCGGATCTTTATGAAGATAAAGATCCGTGAGCCGCGCTACGCCTAACGGAAAACTATCGAGAAAATAGTGTTTTTTTGAATCTCCAAGGATGAGTTCGACGCTGCCGCCGCCAATATCCACCACCAGTGTTTTTTTGCCGTGCGTCTCGACGCTGGCTTGAGCCGCTAGAAAAATAAGCCGTCCTTCTTCTTTTCCCGAAATAATCCGCACGCGAATTCCAGTTTTAAAAAAAACCGCACGTACGAAATTGCGTCCGTTAGACGCATCGCGCACGGCACTGGTCGCCACAGCAAGGATTTTTTTTGCGCCACTTCGTTTGGCGATTTTATGAAAACGCTCCACCATCGTGATTGCCTTTTGCATCGTCGCTTTTTTTAAGCGGTGATATTGGAAACTACCATCGCCGAGTCGGGTGGTATCTTTCTCATGATCTAAAATTTCATATGATAGATCGGGACGAATTTCGACCACCAAAAGATGAATCGAATTCGTGCCAATATCCAACACGGCGATTTTCATGATTTCAGTCTACCATGTTAGGTCCGCTAAATGAATTTCTCATGAAATTTCTATAAAATTTTCATGAAGCCGTGTATAATCCCACACATTGCATTAGCCCGTAGAAGTCGCCGCAATATCCTGCCGTGTCTAGGCTTTCAGCTTGCGGCTTTGTTCTCACGTTCTAATGCAATGTGTGGGATAATTCTATGGAAATTAAAGGAAAAATGGCTCTGGTGACCGGAGGCGCCAAACGTGTCGGGCGAGCCATTGCGCTAGAACTCGCCAAAAAAGGCGCAGACATCCTGCTGCATTACCATCGGTCCGAAAAAGAAGCTCTGGAAACCTGTGCGGAAATTAAATCGTTCGGAGTGGCTTGTTTTCTTGTTCAGGCCAATTTATCCCATTCCGAAGAAATTTTAAAAATGACGGCTGAGGCAGAAAAAATCTCAAACAACATCGATATCTTGGTAAATTCTGCGTCCCTTTTCTACAAAACTCCCATTGACACGGTGTCCGAAACGGACTGGGATCAGTTAGTGAATGCCAACCTCAAAGGCCCTTTCATTTTGTCCATCGAGATCGGCCGGGACATGATTAAAAAAAATGGGGGCAAGATCATCAATATCGCCGATTGGAGCGGATTAAAGCCCTACAAAGATTACTCCGCGTATTGCACGTCCAAAGGCGGCTTGATCACGTTGACCAAAGCCCTTGCCCGCGACCTAGCCCCAAAAGTGCAGGTGAATGCCATCGCTCCTGGGCCAATGCTAGCGCCCCCGGACATGTCCGATCAAGAAAAGGAAGCGATCGCTAAATCCACAGTGCTCGGTCGCTGGGGGAAACCGGAAGACATCGCGCAAGCTGTTAGCTTTCTGGTTGAAAATGATTTTATAAATGGAATTGTCCTGGGAGTTGACGGGGGTCGCTCAATCCTGTAACTAATGTTACAATCTACCAGTCATGTATAAAGTATCCAAAGAAATACACTTTTGTTACGGCCATCGCCTTCTAAATTATGACGGCAAGTGCGCGCATCCGCACGGACACAACGGCAAGGCCGTCATCGATCTTGAATCGAAAACGCTGGATGGGCGCGGAATGGTAGTTGATTTCGGGGACATGAAAGAGATAGTTCAAAAATGGGTAGACCTGGAACTCGACCATAAAATGATCTTAAAAAAACAGGACCCGCTTGTAAAAATCCTGAAAGAAATGAAAGAACCGTTCTTTTTGATGGATGAAAACCCTACCGCGGAAAACCTCGCCAAGCTTATTTATCAATTCACCAAATCAAAAAAACTTCCCGTCACAAGCGTCACCTTCTGGGAAACCATCAGCTCTTCGGCCACTTATTCCGAATAGTCTCTAACTAAACTAGAGGAGTACCGGGAGGTACGTCGTACAAGGGAGCGCTGGGCGCAACGCAGCAGATGAGGCTTTTTCAGCAGACTGTTAACCGCCATAATGCCAGGGGGTATCGCTCATGAGCAACGGCGCATCGGGACGAAACACTTGCGCATTCACCACTTCCCCAATCACTATCGAATGGTCGCCCGCTTCGTGAATATCAATCACCTCACACTCGATAAAGGCAAGCGCCTGATCGAGAATGGGCGTGCCGGTTTTTTTTAGTTGGTAGGTCAAATCACCGAACCGATTTCCATTGGACGGCGTGGGTTTGAAAAACTGCTCCAAAATTTTTTTGTCTTCTTTAGAAAGCCAGTTCACGCTGAACACCCCGCCCTGCTTCAAAAGTTCCAGAGAATGCGTCCCGTGACGAACGCCCAACATCACCCGTGGAGGCTTCATGGAGCATTGTGAAAACCAGCTTCCCGTGAACGCATGGTGTGACGCGCCGTCTTTCACGCCGATCACGTAAAGACCGTAGGGAATTTTTCTTAAAATACTTTTTTTGGCTGTCTCATCCATTTAGCGGCCGCAAACAAGGAAAAAAACGAAAAAATATAAAAGGAATCACCAGCCAGAGAATTTCTAAAAAAAGGAATTGCCATCACATAGCACTGAACAAACCCCTGCCAATTTTTTGGATACATCTCTTGAAATAAGAACACGCCCAAATTTGTCACGATAAAAAATAAAACGGATCCCGACAATCCAGCAGCCAAAACCTGCCAGACACCGGCATTATTTCTCGCCCAAATGCCGAGCAATACAACAGCCAAAAAACTTCCCCAAACAAGCCAAAACAAAGGGTGCAGCCCGATCAGCAAATCGCTGGCCATCATAATCAAAAGTGGCACAGCCAATGCGGTGGAAGGGGGCAATACAACACCTGAAAAAAATGCGATTGCCATCGTGGGTGTAAAATTGGCCGGATGCGGTGACACACGAAAAAGAACTCCCAGCACCACCAACCCCAGCGCAAGCACCTGATCCATTCCGTTTTCGGATTGAAGTTTCATGGCTTCCTCATGAGCGATTATAACAGAGCGACTGGGATGAATCTATGTGCTTTTGACAACTTCGAGAACCTTCCAAGAACCAAAATCCAGGCCCATTTCTTCCTTGGCGTTCCGCGTAGACACAAAAAGATAGTCTGGATTTTTCAGATATTCCAGCGGGATCCGAATCCAAAAACGGCCCTTGTCCAGTTTGTAAACAATTGCAGGATCATAAATCGGGTGGAAACCGTCGTAAACAAACATTTTGTTTCCAAATAGCTTGAACACAAGCTTCGGCATTTCCGAGAAAAGAAATCCTTGCCGGTAACTGAAAACATACGTGCTCAAAACGCCCATTTCATCCAGGGCACTCGTCAATGGCACTTCCAGCCACAATTCCTTTCCGACCCGTCGGTAAACCACGTCACCGGGTTTGGCAGGGTTTTCCAATATCACGCGCGGAGCGTTATCGACAAGCTCTGGCAGCAACCTTTCATGTGGATAGTCAAAAAAAAGTTCGTTGGCTCTGGCAAAAGATAGGAGAAAATTCTTTTTATAAGCAATTTGGCTTTTATATTTCAAAATTAATTCTTCCTTCTTAGCCACCTGTTCGCCGCGCATGGCATAGGCATTCCACTGGATCTGGTTTCGCCAATTGATGTGGCCAGGAACCGTCAAGGGCTCGTTTGGCAGATACCTCTTGGGATTCGGCCACTGATGCGCATGAATGAGGTATAGGTGAACTTGTGGCGCGGGTTTTAGCTGTTCGCTTAAATTCAATAGAGCTACCTCAAAAAAGAGAAATGCGGCCTGATGGTCGGAATTCAAATCAAAGGGCGCCGTCACAAAAATATGGGTCGGGCCGAAAGCCAAAAGCACTTTTTCAAAATCATGGACAATATCGTCGCCTTTGTAGTAATGCCCGTAGGAAAACTCCTCTTGGTAAGGAACTCTGTTGATTCGGGTCAGAAGACTACGAAAAGGTTTGGTATTTCCCCAATATTTGATCCAAATATTAAGAGTGCCACCATCCGGATAACCAAAAAAAACGAGGTCCTCAACCTTCAGTCCCAGAAACAACATCGCTTCCAGCGCCTCATTTTTTCGCGCGATTCCGCTTTTCAGGAAGTCGGATCTGAGCAGCAAAGGCCTTTTTTGATAAAAAAGCGCCGACACTTCGTTAGCCTCGCCGTTGGTGAGGTAGACGATTTTGATCTTGGCATTCGCCGCCTTGGCTGACTGGATCACTCCACCCAAACCAATGGCCTCATCATCTGGATGCGGCGCAATCACCAGAATCCTGTCAGTGTCGGTAAAGTTAAGGAAAGCTTCTTGTGCAACAGCGCAACTGAGAAAAACAAAACATAGTAGAAAAACAAAAAAAGTGATTTTTCTAAACATGTTCCAACCGCACCCACATCTGTTGGGGTGTGTCCTCCAAAATGAAAAGTGAATAGCGTCCGTCCACGATAGTTTTTAAAAAATTCCATTCTTTTTTACGCAGTAAAAGATAAATGGGAACTCCAGCGGTAGCCATGAGAGAAAGTCCTCGGGCGTCCGAAACAATTTGGATGGGGGGCGCCGTATAAAAATCTCCGTCGAATTTACCTGAAAAAACACTTATATCGGGATTGCCCGTATAAAAAGAAAACCCGCGGACGAACATTTTGCTGGCCAATAGGTACGCTGACGATTGTTTGGAGAATTTTTTGTATTTTTCAGCCCATTTTTTTGAGGAGATGACCGTCTCGATTTGCGGCAGTAGCCATCCGAAACTCAGAGTCGATAAAAAAAGCATCGATAACACCATCCCCCCAAACGCCCATCCATATTTTTTTTGGCAAAAAAGATAAAACGAGACCCAGCATAACGGGACCACCGTCAGGGATATAAAAATGAGCGCTGTGTACGCCGATACCCCATTTTTACCGGTGAACCAAAACGTCCCGGCCACCAGCGCTACGGGAAACACACCCCACGTCAACGCTTTCACGCCAATCAACGTCGGCTTTGGCCCAATCCCCCGCCGCACAGCCCGGTATAACCGGAACATCCAACAGCCGATCAAGATTGCCACAATAGGATAAACGGGAAAAATATAGCTCATCAATTTGGATTTTGCAGCCACAAAAAAAATGAACGGAACAATAAATGACACCCACAAAAATAAGTACTGTTTTTGGGTACGGCCCTGCAGGCTCTGCGCGGCCTTTCTGCCGGCATGAATCAAGGCCGGGATTAAAAATCCGCTCCAGGGGAAAAATCCTAAAAAAAGCACCAAAGGATAAAATATCGTTTTATCGCTGCCGGAATGTTCAGCCACAAAAAAACGCCTGAGATTTTCATGGATAAAAAACTGCCGTAAAAAATCAACTCCGTATTTCCAAGTCATAAGCGCATACCAGGGAAAACCGATCAGCGCGAATAAAATACATCCGCTCAGCCAAGGTATTTCGCCAAAAATCCGCCGCTGGCCGCCCCAATAGGCGTAGGATAAAATACCGGCAAACGGGATCAAAAAACCCAACGGCCCTTTGGTTAAAAAACCAAGCGCCGAAAAAACAAAAACAAGATTCCAGCAAAGCATGCGGCGCTTCTGATTTCGTTCACCCAATGAAAAACAAAACAGAGCCGCAGTCACAAACAAACAAAGAAAAATGTCGGTCAATACAATGCGCGACATAATCACAAATTGCGCCGAGACCGCCAAAATCACTGCCGAAATAAACGCCACTTGCTTTCGACGAAATAACACCTGCGCCCAAAAATAAGTGATCAAAACTGTGGCCACACCCGCCAGGCACGGTCCCAGTCTGGCCGAAAATTCACTCACCCCCAGTGTTCGGAAAAAACCGTATATCACCCAGTAAAATAAAATCGGTTTCTCAAATTGGGGTTTGCCGAACATCACAGGGGTGAACAACTCATGCTGCGCCAGCATTTCCTTGGCGGTCAAAGCATAAAACGGCTCATCAGGATCTATCAGGCCGGTTTTACCTAATTGAAAGCCCAGTAAAATCACGCATAACATCCCCAACGTTAAAACATAAAAAATGTCCTTACGAAGGATGCCATTCATGGTGCTATGATATACCTATGCGGCTTCAAAACAAACTTTTAGAGTGGTTCAAACAACATCAACGTCCTCTTCCTTGGCGCAAACATTATAAGCCGTATGATGTCTGGGTTTCCGAAATCATGCTGCAACAAACGCAAATGGAAACCGTTCTTCCTTATTTTAATCGCTGGATGAAAACTTTTCCCACGCTCCAATCCCTAGCTGGCAGCGATGAAAAAAAAGTTCTTAAGCTCTGGGAGGGTTTGGGTTATTACTCGCGTGCCAGAAATATTCACGGAAGCGCAAAAGAAATTGTTTTAAAGCATGCAGGAAATTTTCCATCCGATTTTGATATGATTCTTTCGCTGAAGGGCATCGGCCGATACACGGCCGGCGCCATTGCCAGCATCGCTTTTAATCAGGAAAAACCGATCGTCGACGGAAACGTGCTGAGAGTCCTGTCCAGAATTTATGCGATTAAAAAACCGATTGACGTGGAAAAAAATAAAGTGCTTTTCTGGAAATTACAAACAAGCTTGATTCCAAAAGGCAAAGCACGGCATTTCAACCAAGCTTTGATGGAATTAGGTGCCCTGGTCTGCACCGCACAAAATCCTTCATGCGCTCTTTGTCCCATACGCACTTTTTGCAAGACCTCCAAAGCAGGCAACCCTGAAGATTACCCATTTCGCCGGCACAGAAAAAAAATCGTGAAGGTGACTGCCGCAGCACTGGTGCTCGAAAACAACGAAAAATTTTTGATCCGTTTAAGACCCGTCGGCAAGATTATGGGAGGCCTTTGGGAATTTCCAGAGTGGAAACTTTCAAAAAATAAACCAATGGACATAAACCCGGTCAGAAAAAAAACTGAGAAACTGGCTTCACAGGAATTTTCAACGGTGATTGCGCCCTTCAAGGCATTGGGGACCCTCAAAAGAAATTACACACACTTTAATGAGACCTTAAACGTGTTCCATTCCATCTGTGCGAAAAACTCGATACGTCCCAAAACAAGCTGGACACATCGTTGGGTCTCACGAACAGACTTCAAAAATTACCCCTTCTCCTCCGCCCACGCCAAAATCATACGGTTAATTTAATCCTGGCAGGATTTGCATAAACCGAATAGTTTCAGGCTATGGTAGACGACCTTGAATTGATGTTTCCGAGCCTCGACATCTTGAAGCCTTTCAATCGGCTCATTCTCGAACTCGATAATCTTTCCGCAGCGAATGCACACAAAATGGTCGTGGTGTTTTCTTCCTTGCGCGCGCTCATAAAGTTTTTTTCCCTCGCCAAAATCCTGTTCTTCCAGGATATTGCTATCCTTTAAAAGAACCAGCGTGCGATAAACGGTCGCTTTGGAGATCGTCGGGTCCGCCTTTCTTGAAAAATCCAGCAACATCTCGGCTGAAAAGTGTCCGTTGCGCAACGCCTGACGCAAAATGGTGCGGCGCTGGCTTGTGAGCTTCAAATCCTTCTTTTCAAGAAATTCCGAAAATGACTTTTCAGCTTCTTTCAGCAAGATAGACCCCTTTTAGAGACGCCATTCGAATTCAAAAATCCATTTTAGCTCACCGGCCGGAGCGGCGTCTGAAATCCCGAATAAATAACCTACATCATATTTTAAATGCCGGCCTATTCTTCCATAGACCACAGGACCTAACTGAAATTGCTGTTCGTCGAATGATCTACCGACATCCAATTCCCCGTACTCCCAATGAATTTCCGCTCCAGGCTCGAATGCGCGGTTGACGCGATACGTGCTGCTCGAACTAGCACCCCCTTCCCATTTTTCTTCTGAATCGCCGCCGAATGCCTTCTCAAACGTTAAATTGACTCGGTGCCTCCACTGATCTAAAATTTTTTCAAGCAGCAGTTTCGTTTCAAGCTTATCTGCTTGTTCACTTTTTGGCGCGAATCTATAAGAGACATATAAACCGGTGTCTACCCACCACTGGCCTGGCTCCGCCAGCTGAAACCGATTTTCCCATTCCGTCGCCTCGTATTCAAGTCCTTTGTCTTCCTGGCTTCCCGGATGATTCTCTAAAATTCCATAGACCTCCGTAAACCAAAAATCGTTAACGCCATATCCCACTGCAAACTTGTGTCGTTGCTTGTCGTCCTGATCCACTCGGTTATCAAACGCAACACTTCCGCGATATTCCAGCTCCCATTCACCCGGCACCACCAGTGGCGAATAAACTTTTTTTGTGGCAAACGCGTCCTGCGAAAATCCCAACAAGCCGGTAGCTATGATGAATAAAAGTACGGAAACAATTTTTTTCGGGTTACCTAATTTATTTAATAACACATGCAATCCTCCCAGCGTTAATAAATACCCAAGAAGCTGAACGCCGGAAGGCCGTTCGGTATATCCGACAAGCGCATGAAGCACTCGTCCGAACCAACTATGCTCCGGCAAAAATTTTGAACTATCCCAAATCGTCGAGACAATTTCAGGCGCATATCCGGCCGCTGACAAAAAACCAAGTGCTTGGGAAACCATGCCGGCCGCCAAAAAAATCAGAAGTGTGCCGGTAACGGAAAAAAGATGCCGCGCCGGAATTTTAATAAGGCCATAATAAATGACAGTGCCCACCAAAATACCGGAAACAAGACCCAACAAAGATCCAGCCAGAATACCCGATAAGACTTCTCCGGAAGCGATGGCGCCGTAAATAAATAAAACTATCTCCGAACCCTCCCGTAAAACAGCCAGTGTCGCCACGATCATCAACGTATAAGCCGGTTTTTGGCCCTCGCAAACCGCCAATCCCACTTCTTTAAACCGCTTGTTCAATGTGGGACCACAACGTCGCATCCATACAACCGTCCATCCGATCAGACCCGCGGCAAAAAAAAGAATGCTCGCATTGAAAAGCTCTTGACCCATGCCCTGAGCCGCGCTGGATATGATTTCAGCAAAAAAAGCTACAAGCCCCGCTCCGACAGCGCCCAGCCCCAGACCTCCGAACACCCACCGGCTCCGGTTTTTTAACCCCCGCGTTGCCGCAAGAAGAACGCCCAGAATCAAGGCAATTTCTAACGATTCACGGAAAATAATAATGGCAATAGAAAACATCCTTAGGATTCCTTTGCTGTGATCAGACCTTGAGCGGTTTTTTGGTGAAAATCGCCAAAATATTCGTAAGTGCCCGCTTTCAATGGCCCAAGAAAAATAATGCCTTTTTTTCTGCCGGCAATCACTTTTTCTCGGTTCAAGGAGTAGCTTTCAAATTCTTCGGCCGAAGCATCCTGGTTATCCACCCAAATCTTCAATTTTTTTCCCGACGGAACTGTCAGTTCTTTTGGCTCAAATTGATGATCTTTGATGACAATCGTATACTCCCCTTCGGAAGCACAGGCATTTTTGGCAAACGCCAAAAATAGCAAAATAACCCATAATACTTTTTTCACGGCTTCCTTCTCCTAAGTGCAGTGGATTTGTTAATT
This sequence comes from uncultured Planctomycetia bacterium, assembly GCA_964628355.1. Lineage (GTDB taxonomy): Bacteria > Omnitrophota > Gorgyraeia > 2-02-FULL-51-18 > 2-02-FULL-51-18 > CAZVNB01. The sequence goes on from CAZVNB010000035.1 coordinate 15,483, forward strand.
GAGAATTAGTCTCAATTGAGAGTATATTTCAACTAGGATTGCATGTCAAGTTTGATCTTAATCGAGCGCGGCGGGTTTGTCCTGTGAGGCTTTCAGCAGTCCCTCAAGTCGGGTCTGCTCGTTCTTCAACTTCTGAATCTGTTTTTCGAACTCGGCAATCTTGCCCTGTTGTGATGAATTTTCGGCTTCGATCGTTTCTTGTTTTTTGAGACAAGTGGCCAAACGCTCGGTGGTTTTTCTCAGCTCTTCTCCCATTCCACTGATCTCGGAATTTTTTTTCTTAAGCTTTTTGTCAAAACTTTCGGTGTTTTGCTTTATTTCGTTTTCCAAATCATCGATATTCTTGTTTTTTAGCTGAAGTTCTTCCTGATGTTGCTGCATCTTTGTCTCGGAATCTGCCACAAGCTGGTTGAATTCCTCCGCCTTGGCCGCCAGCACTTTTTGACTGGTTTCCTCTGTTTCCTGCAGCTTGGACTGAAACTCGGCCAGCTGTGTTTCCAGCTCGTTAATCGCGTTTCCTTTTTCGTTGATCATGGAAGTAGCTTTGTATTGAATATTTCTGAGCAGGGTTTGGGCGGCGACTTTGGCTTCGTTTTCTCGCAGCAACAAAAAAAGAAGCGCACTGATCGTGACCACCATAAAAATAACGATTTTATTTTTCATCTAGGATGAACCCAGCTTGTAAATATTTCGAATGCGCCACGGCGCATCAACATGACTCCGATGGCGGCCAGAAGTAAATGGGAAATTTTGGATAGCGTGTGAGACCCAACCTGCCCGAGCCCAGCAGAGAGCCGGTCTGAAAACCGCAGCACCATGCCGCAAATTAAAATATTCGAGACGATAGAAAAAAGAGTGGGTCCGGGGCCAAGGGAGTCCCAAAGAATAAGAGAGGTGGTAAGAACCGCTGGACCCACGATCAGCGGAATCGCTAACGGCACGACACCGATCGCTTCTCCGGTGAGACGCGGGCCCTTATGAAACGATAAAAGATCACGAATGGATACGATGAAAAGAATTGCTCCCCCCGCGACCAAAAAATCATTAATGGTGATGCCAAGCCACGAAAAAACGAGCCTTCCGACGAATAAAAATACGACCGCAACCAACAACGCCGTCAACGTCGAGTGACGAATCAGCGTCCGTTTTTCCTCGGCCTTCATACCTTCGGTAAGCCCCATAAAAACCGGCAGCATGCCGAGCGCATCTACGGCTACAAAAATGGGAACGAATGCGAGGAAATAATTTTTAAAATTCATAGGGTTGACCCAGATTGCACTAACGAGATCTTAGGATTGTTTCTAACTTCTTTTACTTTTGAAGCAATAAAAAACATGACTAATGATCGTCCCACACAGGATATCAGAAAGAGCGTGAGAAAGGAATAACCGCACAGGTTTGGCAGCCGATGAATCAAGAATCCACCCAATGAAGAGCCGATAAGCACTGAAAAACTGTTCATCACGTTGAAATAGGAAATGCAACGGATCCGTTTTTCAGGCGACACGGCCTCCATGATAAAATTATTGATCAATAAATTGAATCCGCCCCAGAAACAGCCTGCCACCAGCTGCACAAAAAAGGCAAAACCCAAATGCTGCGAAAAAAGCCATAACGCCGGAACCGTCGCGATCCCCCAACCGGTGATTTGAAGAACACGTAGATTTCCATGCGTGTCGCCATATTTTCCCCACATCTCTTGAAAAATCACTCCCGACAAAGCAGCTGTCGTCATTACAACCATATAAGAGGCGTAACTAAATCCGATGTCCTTGAGCAAAAAAACTGAAAAAAGAGACGCAGACATGTTCACGCTAAAACTCATCAGTGAGGCAAACAGCACAAATTTCGTAAAGTTGCTCGTGCGGATTTGTTTTAAAAAATTGAAAAAACTGAAATAAACGTCATGCGCACTTTTACGGAAAGGCTCTTTCATGCGCGTCAGGCAAAACCACGCGTAAAAACGGCAGAGCATTGCAAACACAAAAATCAGGGTAAAACCTGTGAAATTTCCCTTTCCAAAAAAATTCAACAAAAGCCCCGACGCGATCGCGACACCGATCGTAAGTAAACCCTGCAACTTGTTTCGCCAACCGAAATATTTGCCCCGTTTTCTGACTGGAATATAATCGGACATGAGGCTTTGCCAGGCTGGGGTTGCAAATGCGCCGCACGAAGAATAAAATGTCGCGGCCACTAAAAGCGCCCAGGGGGCCATCGGCCTGGACTCGACAGTTGAAAATAGGTAAGGAATCAGGATAATGGGAATCCAGGAAAGCGCGTGAAAAAATACTATAAAGTTGATGAGCTTGGTGCGCGAACCGATGGATTGCGTGATCGCCGCTGATTTAAGCTGCAACAGCGCCGCAACGACAGCCGGAAACGAGGCAAGAAAAGCCACTTGAGTGATCGAAGCTCCCAATGCAATGCCATAGGGAATCAAATAAAAATCGCTGATGCCTTGCATCATGGCCGAGAAAATTCCATCTAAGATGGAAAAATAAAGACTCTTGCGGATCGAACCTTTTTTAAACTTCATGGAGATCTTTGATCAGACTTATAGACTCTTTTCAACATCCGATACAAGCTTGGGCGTAAAACCGTGGTACTCTCCTAACACTTTTCCATCCGAACCGATGAGATAGGAAGTGGGAATGCCCACAAGCCCATAATTTTTTGCGACTAAACCCTCTAAGTCCAACACCACCGGAAAATTCACTCCCATTTTTTTTGTGAATGATGAAACCTCTTCAACCGATTCACCTTCATTCACTGCCAGAACCGTAAAACCACGTGCCTGATGTTTGTCCTGAAGTTTAATGAGATCCGGCATTTCTTCGACACAAAATGTGCACCAGGTCGTCCAAAAATTGATAAGCACAGCCTTATTTTTTGAAAGAACCTCGTCCAGCTTCACTGTTTCATTTTGTAAATTTACCAACGTAAAACGCTGCTCCTGCTTCAGTTCACTCCCTGCCGTAACGGTCACAGACCCTGAACCGGTAAGACCCGAGCAACCCGAAGAAAATAACAATAAAAGAACAAGCGCAAACATCTTCACCTCAACAATCCCCCCATTTTTACGAATAAATACTCCGCGGCAAATATTAAAAGTAAGCCAAAACCCTTTTTGATCCTAAGTAGCCACACGCCTGATTTCGGCAGAGAAGACAAAAGGCCGCTGAAAGTGCCTAGTAAAATCATAAGAAAACCTACGCCATACCCGAACGTAAAAAGAAGCAAAAAACCGTAAAGCACATTTTGTTTCGATCCCACGTAAACTAAAATAGCCGCCAACACCGGCGCCGTGCACGATCCGACGATTAGCCCGGAAAAAACTCCGATCAGAAGCGCACCCAAATAGCCATTTTTCTTTATGGGCATAGGATTGCGCGAAAAAGAAATTTGAGGCAACTCAAAAACGCCAAGCATGGAAAACCCGAGCAAAAAACACATATTCGCAACCACAAAATAAGTCCAAGGACTTGAGGCTATTTTTCCGAAAAGCTGCCCGGTAAGCGCCGCAAAAACACCCAAAACCGCATAAGTCATGGCCATTCCAAACACATACACCAAAGAAAGCGTGAATCCCTTCCAGTGGTGGCCTGTGGACCGCGCGCCGATATAACCCAGCGTAAGCGGAATGACCGGATACACACAAGGCGTAAAACTGACCAACACACCCCCTAAAAATACGGCCACGAACGCCAGAAGAGGATTGGTTTGAATTAATTGTCCAATATTGTCGAAAAGTGTCTGCATAATATTTTTATATTCACGCGCTCGACCGGTGGCTAGCTCTCAATTGTCCGCAAGCCGCTTGTATGTCTTGCCCCTTGGAGAAACGCACCGTTGTTTTGATCCCTTTTTTCTGCAAAATTTTCTGAAACTCCAGGATTTCTGCGTAAGACGGTGGCTCGTGCGGGAACTCCTGGATCGGATTGTAAGGAATCAGGTTGACTTTGCAAAGCATTCCTTTGAGTAGACGCGCGAGCGCTTCAGCTTCTTTGGGCATAGCATTCACGCCTTTGATTAAAATATATTCGAATGTAATCGCGCGCTTCGTTTTTTGAACGTACTTTCTGCATGCCTCGATCAAAGGTTTGACCGGGTACGCGTTGTTGACCGGCATAATAGCGCCGCGCACTGTGTCATTGGGACCATGTAGCGATACCGAAAGCTCGACCTGCAGCCCTTCGTCGCTGAGCGCCTCGATCTTCGGCACAACCCCGCAGGTGGAAATCGTGATTTTTCTCGAACCAATGCCTAAAGCGCTTTTAGCATTGAGCTGCCGCACCGTTCTCATTAATTCCCTGTAATTATCAAACGGCTCGCCGATTCCCATAAAAACAATATTGGTTACTTTTTTATCAGGCGATTCGTCGCGAGCCATGAGCACCTGTCCCATCATTTCTCCCATGCTGAGATTTCGCATAAAACCGTTTTGGCCGCTCGCGCAAAACGCACAGTGGAATTTACATCCCACCTGCGAGGAAATACAAAGTGTTTTCCGGTCCTTGACCGGCATGTACACAGCCTCTACGCAATCACCTTTTTTGAATTGGAGAAGAAGTTTCACGCTTTCATCATCCTCCGAACGCTGGCGGGCAGCCGCTTTCGGAAACTCAACAGAAAATTCATTTTTTAAACGCTCGCGTAGCGGCACGGACAGATTCGTCATGCGGTCAAATTCATAGATGCCTTTTTCATAAATCCACTGATGCACTTGAGCAGCGCGGTAGGGCTCAATGCCAAGGGCAACAAACTTCTTTCGTAATTCCTCGGTCGTAAGATTAAGAACGTCGATGGATGAATCGTTGGTCATTTTTTTCCTTTTTAGCAAGATGATCGGTGTCGTTGATCACCCATAGTTTCGCAATCTGCGGAGTCAGGGCAACAAACGTAAGGCTTGTATTGTCGATTTGAAGGCATCTAAGTACGGCGTCGAAATCGGCTTTGAGCCAGTCCGATAGCAGCGTCGTGATCACGCCTCCGTGCGTCACAATCAAAACGGTCTTGGCGCGGTTTTGCCGAGCAATCTGCCGCACACGTTCGATGACACGTTTTCGAAAATGATGGACACGCTCGGCATTCGGAATTACACAGGCTGATGGGGATTTAAGCCATCGCTGGTAACCGCGAGCGTAGAGCTTGTCCACCTCTTCGGGCGTCATTCCTTCCCAATCTCCGAGAAGAATTTCACGCAACTTCGGATCACGGATAATTTTGACTTTTTTTAAGTATCGCGTGATCGCTACCGTGGTGGAATACGCCCGGCCCAGATCGCTGGAATATATCTTATCGATTTTAAAATGCTGGATGCGCTTTGCAAGCCTTCGTGCCTGCTGCAAACCTTTTCGGGTCAAATTCGAATCTTGATGTCCTTGAATACGGTTTTGTAAATTGTACGCTGATTCTGCATGCCGTACGATAATTAAACGAGTCATAGTTTGATTTTATCCTAAGTATTTTTTATATTCTCTGGCCAGGGCCGCATAGCGTTTGGCATGTGGTATATGCGCCGCTGCTTCTTTTGGCGTAAGCTTGCGGATCACTTTGCCGGGCAATCCCAAAACAAGCGAGTAAGGCGGGACAACGGCGTTTTCAAGCACCAATGCCCCGGCGCCAATCAAACTGAAAGCTCCGATTTTTGCGCCATTTAAAATCCTGGCCCCAATCCCGACCAAAACTCCATTTTCAATCGTGCACCCATGCGCGCTCGCCTGGTGACCCATGATAATACCGTCTTTTAACGCGCAGGGTCGGTCGTAATCCACGTGCAACAGACAGCCGTCTTGAATATTCGTATTTTTTCCGACACGGATGGAATTGATGTCCGCGCGCAACACCGCCGTGAACCAAACACTGGAACCCGCGCCGATCACTACATCCCCGACCACGTGCGCGCCGGGCGCGATGAACACGGAAGGGTGGATTTTCGGTTTTTTATTTTTAAAAGACATGATCATGGGCGTGATTCCTTCTCCTCGATTTCACCGACAATCTCCTCGATCAAATCCTCAAGCGTCACCAAGCCGATTGTTTTTTGGGTTTTAGCATCCTTGACAATAGCAATCTGTATTTTTTTGGCTTGAAATTCTTTTAGAAGCTCTGCCACTTTTTTATTTGTCGGAACAAAATACGGTGCGCTGATCAGATCCCCCAGCCGGATCAAGGAGCCATCCCGGAACAAATACAGAAGATCCCGCACGTACAGAATACCCACCACATGCTCTTTTGTCCCTTGATAAACGGGAATGCGATTATGTCCTTCCTCGAGCAACACGCGCTCAAGCTCTGCTTCGTCCACATCGATGGATATTGAAGTCATCTTGTCGAGTGGTGTCATCACGTCACGCACATCGATTTCATCAAAATGAAAAATCCGCTCAAGCATTTTGCGTTCATTGTCGCCGTAAAAACCCTGTTCTTTTCCGATCGTAATCATCATCTTGATTTCTTCCTCGGTCACCAGCGGCGAACGAGAATGAGGATTGCCTCCAAAAAGCTTGATAAAACCGTTGGAGATCCAGGTCAAAAGTTGCGTGAGAGGGCCAAAAATGAAAATGAAAAATGATACGAGGTGACGCACGAGAAATGACGTAATTTCCGGATGGTTGGTGGCCAAAATTTTTGGCGTAAGTTCCGCAAAAACCACCAAAGCGATTGTCACACAAATCGTGCTGAACACCACTGCGCGACTCTCGCCGAAATAGCCGGTAAATAACACCGTGGCGATGGCTGCAATTGCCGTGTTGACCAAACTATTGCCGATAAGAATGGTCGCGATTAATTTGTCCATTCGGGAGATAAGGCGATAAACGTGAGTGGCTCCCCGCTTTTTCTTTTCGATCAAATGCCGTAGCCGAACCTTGTTTAATGCGATCAGAGCCGCCTCGGAAGCCGAAAAGAAAGCCGAGAAAACAAACAAAACAAGCAAAATAATGATGAGAGTGGAATGTGGGCCCATAGGAATGGCTATTATAGGTTAAAATGCCTACCCTATCAAGCTGAACAAACTACGGCGTAACTTGTTGTCGTTTCATTAGTTAGAATAGGGACAAACACTGAAAAATTAGGCTCGCTAGGGATCCGTATTAAAAAAATTGACAATCTCCCTCTGGCTCCCTTAGAATGACGCTTTCACCTATGCTGCAAATTGTGCTTTTTTACCTCATTTCTTTCGCGGTAGTCGTATCCGCCATCGGAGTCGTGACCGCCCGTTCGGCCGTTTATGGCGTCCTGTGCCTGGTCTTGGCGATGTGCATGGTTGCTGGACTGTTTATTCTGCTGAAAGCCTACCTGGTCGCCACGGTGCTCGTCCTTGTTTACGCCGGAGCCATTCTCGTGCTATTTCTTTTCGTCGTAATGATGGTCGATTTTAGGAAAACTATTGTGGATTGGAAACCCTTTAAGCCTCCCTCAATTTTCGCCGCAGTGCTAGTAGTTCTTCTTTTCGGCCAATTCTATAACGTCATCCGAAAAGTGTCCTTGCCTGAAACAGCGGCCTTGGACGGCACCACGCAAGCGATCGGAAAACTACTTTTCAGCCGCCAGCTGCTGCCGTTTGAATTGACTGCGTTCCTGCTTCTGGCTGCCGTGGTCAGCGTCGTGGTTCTGGCAAAAAAGGACGCCTCATGACCCAGGCCATCGGGTTGCATCATTATCTTGTCGTCGCAGGGCTACTTTTTGTAATCGGTTTTTACGGTTTGCTGGTGCGGCGAAATATTTTGCTCGTCCTTTTGTCGATTGAACTTATGCTGAATTCGGCAAATCTTTCGTTTGTCGCTTTCTCCAGTTTTCTTGGCAATCTCACAGGGCAGGTGATGGTATTTTTTACCATGATTGTCGCGGCTGCTGAAATCACCGTAGCGCTTGCGATCGTCGTTCTTTTTTACCGAAAAAAAGACTCCACGAACACCGATGAATTAAATACGCTCAAATGGTAAACCAAATCCTCGATCACATCCCCTGGCTGCCATGGATCATTCTTTTTTCTCCGTTTATTGCGGCAACGTTCATTTGTTTCTTTGGCCTTAAGTCCCCGAAGTTGTCGAGCACGCTGGCACTGCTAGGAATTTTGATTTCACTCGGCTGCAGCATTGCTCTTTTTATGTTTCATCGGAACGGCACCTGGCTACCGGCTGAGTCTTCCTGGTCCTGGATTCAAATCAGTGGCCTTAGTGTCGAATTCGGTTTTCTTATTGACCGGATTTCTATATTGATGTTGCTGGTAGTCACTGGCGTTGGCAGTTGCATTTTTTTCTACTCCGTGGGTTATATGAAAGGGGATGAAAGCTTTCCCCGCTATTTTGCTTGCCTGTCGTTATTTGCTTTTTCGATGATCGGCATCGTGTTGGCAAATAATTTTCTCATGCTTTTTATTTTCTGGGAACTGGTGGCGGTTAGTTCCTACCTTCTCATTGGTTTTTGGTTCGAAAAACCTTCCGCAGCAGACGCGGGCAATAAAGCATTCATCGTCAATCGCCTGGCAGATTTTGGTTTTGTTTTGGGTATTTTTTATGTGTGGATGCTTTCGGGTATTGGTGGTGGTGAAAGAACTTTTAATTTCATGGCGCTTTCTTCGGCAATTCCCCAAGCGGCGGAAAACGGACTGCTGACGCCTGCCATGTTGTTGGTGGCCTCCCTACTCATTTTCTGCGGAGCAGTGGGAAAATCCGCGCAGTTCCCCTTGTATATCTGGCTCCCTGATGCCATGGAAGGCCCCACACCCGTTAGCGCTCTGATTCACGCGGCCACAATGGTTGCAGCCGGCGTATATCTCATGACTCGTTCTTTTTTCCTGATCAACACCTCCGCCGATGCATTGAATGTGATAGCGCATATTGGTGCAATCACCTCGCTTTTGGCAGCACTCTTGGCTGTCGTTCAAAACGATATCAAAAAAATCCTCGCTTACTCCACCATTAGCCAGTTGGGTTACATGGTGATAGCGCTCGGGCTCGGGAGTTCAACCATCGCGATGTATCATCTGACCACCCACGCTTTTTTCAAAGCGCTGTTATTTTTGGGCGCAGGGGCTATGATCCATGGGCTTCACACGCAGGATATCTGGCAAATGGGCTCACTTCTCCGAAAAATGCCGGTGACAGCTTATACATTTTTGATCGGGACACTCGCGCTTTGCGGTATTCCACCGCTTTCGGGCTTTTTCTCAAAAGATGAAATTTTACTTTTAGCTTTTGAGCACAATCGATTGATTTATGCGATAGCGCTTTTTACGGCCTCGCTCACCGCCTTTTACATGACACGCGCCGTTTGGATAGCCATTCTTGGTCACGAAAGAGCCCCCAAACTTCATGGGCGCGGTTCTGGAGAACACCCGACTGTGCATGACGCGCCGTGGATTATGAAAATACCTCTTCTGATTCTCGCCGCGTTGTCCGCCCTCGGTGGTTTTATCGGTATTCCACAGTTTATTCTGGGTGAACATGCCCAAGAAACATATTTAAATATTTCCGTAGCCGCAACCTCGGTGATTGCAGCCCTTATCGGAATTTCCATCGGGACTTTCATTTATTCGAAAAAAAAGCTGTCCCAAGATCCGTTGATCGAAACTTTCGGCGAAACCTATCAGTTTGTGGTGAAAAAATACTATCTCGACGAATTTTTTGAATCATTGGCAGGCGTTTTCAAAAATACGCTCGCAAAAATACTTTTTTGGTTTGATGCGACTGTGATAATCCAAAAAGGCGTAAATGGCATCGCTGGTGTCACGCGAGGTTTAGGCTCTTTTCTCCGCCGGGCACAAACCGGATTTGTGCAAACCTACGCCATGGTATTTGGTTTTGGGGTCGCACTACTTCTCTATTTCATGTTGAGGCAGGGATAAATGACGCTTCTAGGGCCCATTTCCTGGATTTTATTTTCGCCGGTGATCGGCGCTTGTCTTCTAATGTTGGTGCCCAAAAACAAAATTCGGACGCTTCACGCCATCTCCCTGACTGCCGTTTCAGTTTCTCTTTTTTTGGCAGGCTGGGCTTTTTTAAAATATGACCGGAGTGCGGCGGGTTATCAATTTATCGATAAAATCGAATGGGTGCCACAATTGGGCATTGCTTACCATGTCGGTATCGATGGGATCAACGCGGTGCTTCTTTTGATGACAGCTATCCTGGCCTTTTGCGGAGTCCTTGTTTCTTGTTCCGTCAAAAAGCAACCCAAAGAATACCTGATTTTTTATCTTTTTTTGATCGCGGGTTGCTTCGGGACATTCGCCGCGTTAAACATTTTCTTTCTTTATTTTTTTTATGAAACCGCCGTGGTGCCCGTGTTTCCCTTAATTGGCATTTGGGGGTCCGGCAACAAAGAATACGCGACAATGAAGCTAACACTTTATTTGACGTTCGGCGCAGTGCTGGCACTCATCGCGATTTTATCGCTGTATTTTATGACTGGTCTGAATACGTTTGACCTGACGATGATCGAACGCTCGCTTAAAACAACCCCTCTGCCACTTTCTTTCCAATGCTGGGCATTTCCTCTGATTATGGTTGGCTTCGGAGTGATCCTCACCCTGTGGCCGTTCCACACTTGGTCACCGATGGGTTATGCAGCGGCCCCCACTTCGGTGAGCATGCTGCATGCGGGCGTTCTGAAAAAGCTCGGAGCATACGCGATCATCCGATTGGGAATCGGACTCATGCCGCAAGGAGCCCAAATGTGGATGCCATGGGTGGCGTGGATTGCCGTGATCAATATTGTTTACTGCGGCTTGGTGGCATTCACGCAAAAAGACCTAAAATACATTCTCGGTTATTCCAGCTGCAGCCACATGGGTTATATCCTTCTGGGTCTGTCCTGCCTTACGCCGGTGGCACTCAACGGCACCGTGTTTTTTATGTTCGCGCATGGCCTCATGGCCGCACTTGGCTTCGCGCTTGTTGGTTTCATTTATGAGCAAACACACACACGACTGGTGGATGACTGGGGAGGCTTCGGCAAAAAAATTCCGTTTATCGCAACTCTTTTTATTATGATGTCTATGGCCTCGGCGGGTTTGCCTGGATTTGGTAATTTTGTCGGGGAAATAATGATTTTGTTGGGTGCGTGGGACAAATACCGCGTGCAAACTATTTTAGCCGTGGCGGGACTGGTGATCACCGCGGGTTATATGCTAAAAATCGTGCGTGCCACCATGCAAGGACCGTTAAACACGCACGGAAAATCCCTAAAGGATGCCAAAGGATGGCAGCGTCTTCCTTATTTGATTCTTATAATGGCTCTTATTTTTATCGGTTTTCTTCCTTCACTGATTCTTCCTACAATCGCCACAGGCACAAAACCCATTTTGGAAAGACTGTATGGGAATTGAAATCCCCTGGTCGATTCTAAAAACGGAACTCGGGCTCATCGCATTGGCTCTCGGAAGCTTGGTGCTGGATATTTTTTTGCCCAAAGAAAAAAGTGGTACAACACTTGCCAATATCGCGATGATCGGAATCACCGCTTTATTTGCCGGACTGTCATTGGAGTGGCTAAACTTCGGTTATGGCTTTCATGACACGTACGTTCAAGATGGTATTTCCATTTGCTTCAAAGGCTTGTTTCTTCTGGCGGGTTTTTTAACTGTATTTATGGCCAGAGAATATCAAACTCAACTCAAGCGCGGCCAAGGCGAGCTGATTCTTTTAATTCTTTTCAGTTTGATCGGAATGCTTTTTTTGGCCTCGGCCAATGACTTTCTTGTTTTATTCATCTCGCTTGAGACACTCAGTATTTCGCTGTACATCATGACCGCTTATTTGCGGGACAATCAGTCGTCCGTTGAAGCAGGGGTAAAATATGTCATTCTTGGCGCACTTTCTACCGCTGTGACTCTTTTTGGGCTTAGTTTTATTTATGGTTCAACGGGTAGCCTGTCATATCCAGAGATCCAATACAAACTTTCTTTGCTTACTTCGCTACCAGTTCCGTTTATTTTTGGAATGATTTTGGTGATTTCTTCGCTTGGGTTTAAAATTGCAGCGGTTCCATTTCAACTATGGGCTCCGGATATTTACGAAGGCGCTCCGACGCCGGTGGCAGCCTATCTAGCGATCGGTTCAAAAGCGGCAGGATTCGCGGCGCTTACCCGCCTTCTGTTGACCGTGTTTCAGCCGGCGCAAGCACAACTTTCGATTTTGTTCTCGATTTTGGCGGCGTTGACCATCCTTTATGGAAATCTCGGCGCCATTCCACAAACAAACATCAAACGTCTGTTGGGGTACTCCAGCATCGGCCATGCGGGGTATCTGCTGATCGGCCTTGCCGCATTCAACCATTCAGGCCGCGAGGCGGTTCTTTACTACTTGCTCAGCTATCTTTTTAGCACAGGCGGGGCATTTCTAGTTTTGGTGGCAATTTCGTCGCATTTAAAGCCGCAATCGCTTGATTGCGGCACATCGGTCGGGGCTACGGATAGCCCCGTCATCTCCAGAACCGACGAAATTCGCGAACTGGCGGGTCTTTCGAAAAAATCCCCGATTTTGGCGGCTGCAATGTTGCTTTCGTTGATGTCATTGGCCGGCATGCCGCCACTGGCAGGATTCTTCGCAAAATTTTATTTGTTGTGGGCCAGCGTAAAAGAGGGCTTGTTGTGGCTCACCGTGATCGGCGTTTTGAACGTGATCACGTCGCTTTATTACTACCTCAAAATCGTAAAAGTCATGTACGTCGACGAACCCACCGACGCGCGCACACTCGATATTTCATTCGATCAAAAAGCGATTCAATACTTTGTTATGTTCGGAATTGTGCTCCTTGGGATTTTTCAAGGGCCGTTCGTGCGTCTTATAACCGCCGCTTTTTCGATCTTCCCGAACTAGTTCACTCCAGATATATTTCTCCAAGTTCATAGCTAGCTACTCTAAAAAGTAATTTTTCCATTCGGAAGACGTTAGGAGAGACGGAACGTTTTTTTCTGAAATTTTTTCAAACGCTCCGTTGACGTATTGCCAAATTTCCAAATGATGCTGGTCGTTTGAAAAGCGTGACTTGTTTTTTTGGCTGTTAAAGGCCGTGCCCAGCTCCACGTGGCCGGCCGCAAGGCGCCGAGCAACCCCTTCATCACCGGACTGAAACCGCTTTAAAAGAATTAATTCGCTGTCATTTTGGATGTGGTAGATTTCTAAAATTTGTCGGAACCCGTTGCCCCAAGCTATGTTGAAACGTATCCATACCTCAGGAATTCCGTCGTGATCCAAATCATAAAATTCCGGTTTCCAAACATAATGTAGAGATCTTTTTTCTGTGTCCAGGTACAAAGGGTTGAATTGAAATGATGAAAAACCTTTAAAAATTTTTCCAAAAAAAAGTGTTGAATGGTCTGAGCCGCTTCCCATGGGGAGTAGCATAGGACGCGACAAGAGCCCGTTTTCGACTACATGCCAAAACTCGATTTCCGGATAGGCGGTGATCGTGACAAAGTACTTTTCTTCATAACGGCTTTCTACGATTTCAAATGAGCGTTGTTTGACCCTTACTTTTTTTTCATTCCCACCCCATCGGGAATAAATACCTTTCTCAAACCAGTCAATAAAATCCTTGTCCCATTCTGCGGAAACAAAAGCCTTGGGCGTAAATTTCCTTTTTTTAACAAGCGCCTCCAAATCTTTCGACGACCGACCGGAGACAGGATCCACGAATGAAAGTCCCAAATACCGGGCTATCCAAAAATCCGCCTGTTTTTTGTCTCCGTTATCAACGGCTTTCTCCACGCTTTTTTGGATTTCTTGGTAAGTAGTTTGTGGAATTTTGGAAGTTTCGGCGATTGCTAAGAACGAAAGAGGAAAACAAAGAAAAAAAAGCGCTGCTGTGCGACCTACTACTGACCAACGTATAAGTAATGAGAAACGATCAGCAAACAAAGTCAATAAACGTAAATGTAAAAAACTTGGCTGGTTTGAGGATTGTATCGCAGATCGACGTTGGCGCCGTTTTGAATCGAAGATATGGATTTTGCGTCTGATCCATCCACCTGTGTTGACTCATTAAAGTTTACGGTGAGCGTTTCTTCGGAACCGGCTTCTGAATAAAGTTTGACGGTAAGCGTGTGCTGCGGTGGATCGATCGAAACGATTTCACCCGAAACTAGCTGCGCATTTTGGGTTTCTTCTGCCCTCGTGCTACTTACGGCTGAGATCGGCTTTTCGGAATTTGCCGGCACTACCACATTTTGCGGAAGCGGCAAAAGCGAGGCTTTTTTAGTCTCGAAGCTCTCGATCGCTTTTTGGGCCATTTTGCCTTCTGAATAATTTTTCTTCGCCTCTTCAATCATATCGCGCACATTCGGATGCTCGGAAAGGTAAGGCCCCAAAATCCCCCACTCTTCAACGGCTTTCGCATAGTTGCCCTGGTCATAATACGTTTTACCCTTTTGGAATGTGTACTCAATCCATTCACGGCGATCTTGTATCACTTTTTCCGAAGAAGCGGCTTGGGTGTGTGCCGCTTCGGCTTCGTTTTTAAATTTTGTATTGGCCTCTTGCAGTGCCGATAAAATTTCATCTTCATTTTTTAGCGTCACAGGTTTTTCATTTTCTGCGGCGCCGCCCAACGCATTTTTACCGGCAACGACCGCATTGTAGTTTACGCGCAAGGACTGGATCTGACGCTTCAACTCTGATTCTTCCGCCAGATACGGCAACAAACGCTCCCATTGATTAAGCGCTTCGTCATATTGGCCCTGGTCATAAAAAACCTTTCCTTTGTTGAACGTCGTCACACTCCATTCACGACGCTCGGCCATCGTTTTTTCCACTTCCTGTTGTTTAGTGCTGTATTGCAACACCTCTTCTTTCAATTTCTTATCGGCATCTTCCAATAGTTTGGACATTTGCTCTGCGTAAGGAAGCTTGAGTCCGTGATAATCATTGGCAGTGGCTTCGACAGCGCCTTTTTTTGCAACCATGGCATCTTCATAATTTTGCTTCACCGCATCCAAAAGTTTTTGCATGCCAGATTTTTCTTCCAAATACGGGCTCAATTTGCTCCACTCGCCAATTGCTTGGTCTATTTTTCCTTCTTGATAAAAAGACTTTCCGAGATCAAAAGTCTGCACCATCCACTTCTGTCTTTCGGAAAAAGTTTGCTCGGCTTTAATTTTTTCGGCGTTGGCCTCGAGTGCCTCATTTTTTACTTTTTCATTGAGTTGCATGAGAAGCACGCCGAGTTCATCGGGAGAGCTAAATTTGCTTCCTTTTTTTGCGGCAGCTTCCTCGGCAATTTTTGAAGAATCCATCGACGTTTGAAGGTTCCGTTCAAAATCGGCGAGTGCATTTTGCAAAACATCCCCATTTTCAATAAATGGCAGTAAGGTGTTCCATTCGGCCACCGCATCCTTGAAGCGACCCTGACTGTATGCAAGCTTTCCCTTTTGGAAAGTCACCTCCACCCAATTTTTTCGGTCTTCCAACATTTTTTCTGTCTGTGCCGTGCGATTTTTCATTTCAAAAATTTGGTCCCCCATCAATCGGTTGGCTTTATCCAAAATTTCCGGAAGCTCGGCCGGGGCGGCGACTC
The DNA here is from genome assembly GCA_964628355.1 of uncultured Planctomycetia bacterium. Lineage (GTDB taxonomy): Bacteria > Omnitrophota > Gorgyraeia > 2-02-FULL-51-18 > 2-02-FULL-51-18 > CAZVNB01. Next base: position 31,005 of record CAZVNB010000035.1, read on the forward strand.
TCATTTCTTTCTTGGCCAACACTTGCTGATTTTGCTGCTTCGAATTCACATAGGTTTGAAAACTTTTCTCGGTTTTCGTCAATTGTTCGTCCAGTTCTTTTTCCTCGACCAGCGAAGGAAGCAGCGAACGCCATCTCAAAAAAGCTTCATTCATCTTGCCTTGGTTATAAAATGATTTTCCTTCTGCGAAAACCCCGCTGACCAAAGCTTCCCGTTCAGCAATGGTTTTCTCGGTACGCTGATGTTCAAGCTCCGTAACCTGCGTCTCTTTATCCAATTTACGGGCTGCATCCAACAAAAGGTCTGATAGCCCTTCAGGTGCTGCCAAACGCGCTTCTTGGCGCTCTTGGGCGTCTTTGGCCGCCCGTTGCGCCGCCACCAAGCTTTGATAACTTTGACTTAAGTTGTCGAGAACCGTTTTAATTTTGACCTCCTCTTCCAAATAGGCAGGCAACTCCGACCACGCCTGAACTGCATCCGAATAGTTGCCTGCTTGATATAAAATTGAGCCTTTTTCAAAAATTTTATTCATCTCGGCCCTTCGGTCAGCCTGAATTTGATCCGCTTTTTCTTTTTGAGACAGGGCTTCAAAGTTCGCAGTTTTAAGTTTCGTGGACAATTCATCTAAAATCTTTGGAAGTTCGGCGGGCGCTTCAAAACGGGCATTTTTCTTTGCTTCGGCGTCTGCAGCGGCCTTCTGGGCCTCCAAGGCGTTCTGATAGCTTTGGGCGGTGGAATTCATCAGCGCTTTCATGGCAGCTTCGTTTTCCAAATTTGGAGTCAAAGTGGCCCAAAATTCCAGAGCGTCTTTGTATTTGCCCACTTCATAATACGCTTTGCCTTTGTCGAACGTAGCCGTGGCCCAAGCCTGACGGTCTGCCAGGGCCTTTTCCATTTCCATATGTTTTTCCTGAGACTTTTGGGTTTCGGATTTTATTTTTTCTCCCGCTCGGCTTAATAGCTCAGTGAGATCATTAGCAAAAGGTATTTTGAGTTGATGGTACTCATTAGCGGCAAATTGTGCGGTGGATTTTTGCGCAGCCTCGGCTTCCTGGGCAGCCTTCTTTAATTCTTGAATACGCTCATGGTAGCCCGATTTTTCGTCCAAAAAAGGTGTTAACTTGTCCCACTCCTCCAACGCTTCTTGCCACTGGCCTTGTTCGAACAATAATGTTTTTCCGTTCTGGAACGCGGTAGCCATCAGCGCTTGATTGTCGGCAATGGATTTTTCCATACGCGCGCGCTCTAACTGCGACTCTTGTGTTTTTTTGGAAATAGTTTGGCTAGCTGCCTCCAGAAAATCGAATAAACCATCCGGCGCCTGCACCGGTAGGCTCAGTTTTGATTCGGTAGCGCGCGCGGTGTTTTGTGTGGCGACTAATTCCTGGTAGTTACGGTTTAAATTTTCTATGGCGCCTTTGGCGTCCGCATCATCCAGCTCCGGAGCAAGAGAAGACCATAACTTCAAAGCTTCCGCGAAATCTCCGGATTGAAAAAATAGTTTTCCTTTTTCAAAGGTGGTATTGAGCGAGGATTGTCGGTCAGCCAATGATTGATCGGCTTTTTCCTTTTGTGCCAGCGTTTCTTGAATTTGCACTTTAACTTTTTGAATGGCGTCGCCTAATACTTTCGAAAAATCCTCCGTGGGTTTGAGCTTCAAATTTTTCTTCGCCTGAGCCCATTCGGAAATCTTACGCGCCTCCAATAAATCCTTGTAGTTTTGTTTGGCTTCCTCAATTAGCTTGGCAGAGGAATCATCAATGGAGGGGGCAATCTCGGCCCAGGCCTGCAGCGCGCCCACTAGGTCGCCTTGAATATACAACGTTTTGCCTTTTTGATAATTACTGTCGACAAACGCTTGATGACTGGCCAATGTTTCGTCGGCTTTTACCTTTTGCGAATCGGATTGCTGCGCCTGGGCTTTCATTTGACCGATTATTTCACCTAGCAATTTTGAAGAACCTTCTGGCAGTGAAAGTTTCGCATTTAAAACCGCTTGGGTTTGATTAAAGGTTTTTTGCGCACGATCCCAATTTTCGTATTCCTGTTTCAAAGTCTCGATTTGTCGCGCTTCGGGCGAATCCGGTTCCAGATATGCAAGCAGCGAGTACCATTGCTCAACGGCTTTGGGATAGTTATTATTTTGGTAAAGCAATTTCGCTTTCTCAAGCGTAATAGCCGCTGACTTCTGTCTCTCGGAAAGCATTTGTTGTGATTGCGCTTTCCGGCGCTGGTTTTCCAGGGTTTCTGTCTGCAGTTTTTGACTCATTTCTTTGAGAAAAGAACCAAACTCCGGCTGCACTTGGATTCCCCGATATCCGATCGTCATTACTTCCACCGCTTCTTTTTTCGCCTGTACGGCTTGCTCTTGGGCCTGTTTTAAATTTCGCAAATCGTTCAACACGGGGGAAGATTCCTCAAAATAAGGAGAAAGTTTTTCCCATTCTTCCAGCGCTTCTTTTATTTTGCCTTGCTGAAGATTAAGTTTGCCCGCGTTGTAAGTCGCGTTTACCCACTCTTTGCGCTCGGAAAAATTTTTCTCGAGATCAGATTTTTTACCGAGTGCCTCGGCAGTTTCTTGCTTCATTTTGCTTGAAGCTTGTTGGAGAATATCGGAAAGTTCGGCCGGTGGGCTGAATTTTGATTCTTTTTGCGCTTGTGCATCCGCCAGTGCTTTCTTTGCATCCGCCGCGTCTTGAGCGTTGATCTCTGATTGCTGTACCAAAGAACGGGTATTGGATCTGTCATCCAGATAATTAAGCATTTTCTTCCACTCGGCGAGGGCCTCGTTCATTCTTCCAGACTCATAAAACGACTTGCCACGTTGGAACGCGGAAATCAACCAAGCTTGGCGGTCCACAATGTTTCGCTGCATCGCTTCACGCTCAATGCGCGCTTCGTTGATCTCGGCAATCATTTTTTGATTGGCAGCCGACAAGGTGTCACGAAATGCTTCGGGAAGTTGCAACCGGATGCCCTGCTTGTCAAGCGCTTCCTTGTTTTGTTTGCGGGCTTCTTCGGCGTTAAAATAATTTTTCTTCAGGCGCTCGATCATCGCGCGCTCTTCGGAATTTGGACTGAGATAGGACACGAGTTTATTCCACTCGTCTATGGCCTCGGACATTTGTCCTTGCTGGTAGGCCGTCTTTGCTTTTTTCATCGTGGCTTGTATCCAGGCGTCCCTGTCTTTTAAACCCTGCTCCATCGCCAGACGTTCTTGCGTTGCCGAATCAATGTGAGTTTGTAAATCACGATCCGCATTCTGGATCAGCGTCGTCAAATCAACCGGGGGCGTAAAGTTTGCTTTCTGACGCGCGTCAAGGTCTTGGATCTGTTGCTGCGTTTCCTGAGATTTTTGATAATGGCTCTGCAACTTTTTGATCACTTCGTTGACTTCATCTCCGTTTTCCAACGCCGGCGTGATTTTCTTCCACACATCGATGGCCTCGGCGATTTTCCCTTGAGCATACAAGCTCTTGCCGCGCTCAAAATCATCGGAGATTTCTTTCTGCTTGTTTTCCAAAGCCAGTTCAGATTTTTCCTTTTGCGACTCGATAGTATGGGTTTCTTTTGACAGTTGGCGTAAGGAATCTTCTAAAATATTCATTAAATTTTCAGGGGTTTTGAGCTTTCTCGCGGACACCTTCAACGTTTCTTGCGTCGATTCATTGGCCTGTTCATAGGTTTTCAGGCTATCCTGCGCAGACAAAAAAACCGCCTTAAACTCCGTGTCATTGTCCAAATAGGGTAAAAGCGCCTGCCATTGGTCAAACGCCTCGCGGTATTTACCTTGTTGATAAAACACTTTGCCTTTTTCAAAATTCGAATTGATCCATTCTTGGCGTTCGGACAATGATTTTTCCATGTCTCGCCTGTTCTCCATCACTTCGTCGCTCTTGACACGCAAATCCTTGTCGGCTTGCGCCAATACCTGAATCATGTCCTCACTGCGCGGAATCTTGAGCTTCTGGTATTGGTTGGCGGCAAAATCGGCAGAGGCATCCTTGGCTTCACGGACACGCTGGTAGGTTTGTTTTAAAACTTCGATTTGATTTTTGAATTCAGGACGGTTATCAAATTTGTAAGCCAGTTTGTCCCACTCCTCGATAGCCTGATCAAAATTGCCCTGCTCATATGCGGCCTTGCCTTTTTGGAAGGTAGCATTGATCCACGTCTCCTGAAAAACCAAGTCTTTCTGCGCGGCCTCACGTTCAAGCTGCGATTGGTTAAAATCACTTTTTAGTCTCTGCTGTGCCTCTGTTAGAATATCTCGAAAATCTGTGGGAGCTTGCAATTTGAGATTTTTTTGCGCAACCATTTCTTTATTTTGTTTTTTGGCTCCCTGCAAATCTTCATAAGATTTCTTCAAGTTGGCGATCAATAAACTCGCATCGGATTCCGTGCCAAAATAAGAGCTGAGTTTCTCCCATTCGACAATGGCTGTTCCCCAATCTCCCTCGTCATAAGCAATTTTTCCTTTGCGGAATGTGGACTCCACCCATGCCTGTTGATCGGTGGAACCTTTGGCAAGACTTATGCGCTCCATGATCACTGCATCCTTGTCGGACTGCAGGTCATTTTTCGCTTTGGATATCGTTTCTACGATTCTTTCGGATGAAAGAGGTGGCGGCGCTGAATATCCGGAGGTATTTCGGATTTGGTCTTTGAGATAACCGATGACTTTTTTGAACGAAGGATATTGATCCAAATAAGGATCCAGCGACTGCCACTCCTTAACCGCCGCCCGATAGTTTCCTGTCTCGTAGAAGGACTTGCCTTTTTGGAAAACCTGATTCACCCATTGGGCATCTTTGACAGATTCAGGTGCGCGGGCCGCAAAAGAATAAATGGGACTTAAGTTCAATAAAATGAAGAGGAACGAAACAAAAACCTTTTTCAAATTCTTCATCCTTTAATCCGTGGCGATCCCACTTTTTGAGTGTACTTTCGATTAATATATCATATAAAAAGTATAGGATAAATCAAAATTGATGAATCCCGCCGAGAGAAATTAACTTGGAGGGGCAGATTCGGTAAGAACGGCGTGAAAAACTTGCAGTTCAATGTTTTTTTCGCCGGTTTTCAAAACCACGGAACGGGGCTTAATTTGCACTACCGTATACCCATAAATCGTGTCGCCCTCCAGCAGAGTCTTTTCGTTCACGATGGCTTTGGGTTTTTTCTCATCCCACAAAATGCCTTTGAGCGTCAAATTCACGGCTTTGATAATCGTAGCCAAGGCCTGTTGAGAAACAAACGGATCCCGTCCCCATTCCCTATCCCACAACTTAACTCGTTCTTTTCTCAAGTTATCATACAAACGAATATTCGTTACAAGCACCAGTTGGTCGGACATGCTTTGCGAGGTGGTTGACGCAACATCAGGCACTGTTACCGTCTTTTTTCGAAACAACACATTTTTCGTGAATAAAATGGCAAAGACCACCAGTAAAATGGAGGTGATAATGATGTCCCGTTTATTTTTTTTTGCTGTTTTTTCTGCGTCCGTCATTTGGCGACAAAACTTAAGGTAATATCACACTGCAGGCTCTCGGATCGCGATGCGGTCTTCTCTATATTCAGGGACTCAACCAAAAAACTTGCCTTGGCTTCATCTTTTAAAGACTTGAGAAAATTCCCAAGATTTTTATAGTCGGTTTCTATGCGAAAGTTGACAGGCAACCAATGGAGTTTTTTTCCTTCAAACTCCATATCCTTGCCCACCTCATCTTTGATGGAAATGGGACTCTCCGAGAAAATCTGGATGATGTTGAAATGATTCTTATCGGCCTGGTCGGAAATCAATCCCAATAAAGCGCTGGCCTGTGTGGAGTCGATCAACTTGGATTCAAACTCTTTCACACGGTCCTCCGTCTCACGCAATTCCTCCGGTGTCAGTAGATTGATACTTATTTTTTTCACATTCGTGATTTGGTTCTTCAGCGAATTGAGGTTCGCCGACAAATTACCCAATTCTCTTTGCGAAGGAAAAACAAAGATCAAAAATATGGATAAAACCCCTAAAAACTTGAATACCCATGTCAAAAATTTTTTATCGAATTTGGGTGACTTTAAAATAAGTTTAATCCGCGTCAAAGGATTCATTATAAAAGTCCTTTCACGGCGCAGTTCACCTCAAATTGCAGCATTTTGTTTTCTTCATCCTGATTGGTGTTGGAAACCGTAGCAGATTTGAAAAAAGGCGATTCGGCAAGATTAGTGGCGAATTGCGTCACGGTTTTCAAATTTTCACGCTTATTATCGAGAATCTCACCATGCAAAATCAAGGTTTCTTCCTGCCGGTTATATTGCATTTGTGTAAGCGTAATAACTGACGGAGTGCGATAACTCAGTTCTTTTAACAGAGATGGTAAATAAATTTCCCCTTTAAATACTATCCGGCGCGTTTTTTCTCTTCCCAGAACATTGTCAAATACCTTTTCTTTCTCGTTGATTTCAGCATATTCTTTTTCGAGAATCTTGAGCTGGGATTTCATAAAATTTACATTAATCCAAATCATGCCCCACGCTACCAACAATATAAACCCCATCATCAGCAGTGACAGATTCAGCCATCGATGAATACGACGCTCACGATTTCGCGTCTTGATGTCTTCTGGAACGAGGTTGAGGGTCTCCTCATACATAAGAATAGACCCGAGCGCTGAAGCGAACAAGCATCCCTGTCCAATAATAAAATTTCTATCCTCCTGGTTCATTGTTTGGGATATGAATAGTTCAAGATTTGGAACTACTATTTTTGTTTCGACATGTTGGCTCATGAACCGATGAATACGCTCGGAGTCGTCCCCACCCCCTACGATGACTACCTTCGTCACAGAGCGAAAATGTTTTTGACTTTCGTAAAAATCAACGGTCTTTTTGATTTCGCCGGCAATTTTGGTCAGAATTTCGTCGGTAAAGTTGAATTCGCGGGATCCGAGGGTGACTTGACGCACCAACATATTCCGGTCTCCACGAATCACCAGGATGCGCACCAGTGTTTCGTCCAGCTCACAAACAAGTACGTCGTTTTTCGGCGTGGGCTCGGTAACTCCGATGAAGCTTCCGAGCGCAGCCTGAGAGGGAATCATGGAGCGAATCTCAAGTCCCAGGTCTTGCAAGAATAAAAGCCTGGCTAATGCCGTATTTTTTTCACAATAAAAAATATTGAATAATTTTTCAGGCCCTTCAGCCCCTTCCACCTCCATCACTTCGCTGAATCCGATGAGATTTTCTTCCGGATTATAATAATATTTCTTTTTTAGGTCCCACTCGATGGCCTTGATCAAGTCGCCGGAAGGCATGGGAGGCATCTCCAATTGACGGAATGTCATGCCGTCAGACCAGGTAATGACCGTGCGGGGATAATTTTTGGTTTTTAGCGTAGAAAGAAAAGTTAGAAAACCGTTTCTTTTTTCTTGATCGGTCATGCTCGGGTCCAATTTCACGACGGAAAAACTTAAGATTTTTGGTGTCGTCTCTTTGAGATCCAAATACAGCATTAGGGCGCCAAAATGCGTGAAATGGATAACGAGCGCCTCGTTGTCCATGGCGCTTTTTTTTACGGTCTTAGAGGCTATTTTTTCGAGAGCCCCGACCCACGCTCGACGAGTTTTCATGACGATTTTGAAAGAATTCTCCTGATGCCATAAAGTGCCAATGCCAGTCCCGTAAGGGATGAGATGATTACCCCTATTCTAAACAAAATCGGGTCATACTTCCATTCCACATCGTAGGAACCTGCCATGACCTCGATAGCGCGAAAAGCATAGTTTGCCCGGTGAATTTTGACACTCTTTCCGTCGATAGTCGCTTTCCACCCGGGATAGTACATATCGGAGAAAAAAAGCCACTGCGAGGCCGTGGAGTTGATTGTCATATGCACGTCGTTCAACGAATAACTCGTTAGGGTTACCTGGTTTTTGTCTGGAATCTGTCGCGCTGATTTACCGGGGTTTTCGGCTTCGGGACGTTCTTCCAAATAAAGGACCGCCTCAGGATTATATTCTTTCGAAATAAGTTTCGTTAAGATTTCTTTTCGATCCTTGATAATCTCGGCCTTCGCGACTAAAAACGCCCTGGGAAGCGCCCGCTCATTCAAGAATAGGTTGACGGGCTGCTCCCGTTGAACCAACCGGTAACCTTTGCCGATGTTTTCCTTCGGACTCACCATATATTTGATGTTCAGCATGTCATAAAACCGGCGCTGGGCAGGATCTTTTATATTGCGCCGCTCACTGTTGATGCCGATAGCCTCCTGCAGAAAAATAGAATCATAACCGGAAACATCGCTGATACGATGGGGAAGAAGTAAATTCGGCGTCAGAGTCTCCCTCAAAGCCCGTAGCGTCAGACCGAACGTTGAGGAACCAGGTGGTTCGTATTGCAATGTCACCGCCTGAGGCGAGGCTAGTACCCGGAAAAGCCCCGTGTCCCGTAGAAGACATGAGAGATTCTTGCTTGGCTTTCTAAATTCTTCTCTGTCCAGTTGGATTTCAATCACATTGACTTCGACAAGATCCGAAAACACGATCAACGTAAAAAAAATAGCCAATAGCGTCTTCCGTGGCTTGAAATGCCAGGCAGCCAAAATCCCCACAAAAAAAAGACTGACAAAAATTAATGTTCGTTTTAAATTAAATAACACCGGCAGGATCAAATCTTTCAAAGTTTCCATATCAATATCCTGATGCGTCCAATTCAATAAAGACTGCCGGACATTCGCAAATATTTTTGATTCAATTTCGATGGAATATACCATACTCAAAATCACCAGCGCTGCAAGAAACACGATAAAAAAAGCAGCTACGCGCGCTTGAAAATTTGAAAGGTACGACACGTTCTTCCGCCGTAAGTATGATAAAACCTCATCCAAACCGAAGCCTGCCAGGCAAGCCAGCGCGAAGTTGAACAAAAACAAAAAACGCACCGGATAACGAATAAATTTGAAAAATGGAAAACCATGATAAAGCACGTCGTACACCGAGCAAAAACGCCCTAGAGCCAGTGCAATACCGAATAGGGCCAACAATACATGGTAACCGATCAGGTTGTTTTTTCTCACTCCTTTAAACGCTGCACAGGCCAATAGTAGTACCGTGACACCTGCATATATGTTTTCAATCCAACTCTGTCTGACCCAATAATCCATGAAAACAATGCTCAAGTCCGAAAAATAAGGAAAAAAAATAGACACAAGGTCGTTATACTGCACACTCCACATGGTGAGTTGGTCATAAGCCTGTTGCGCGCGATTGGAGTGCATGAGAAACTCGAAAAATAAAAGCGTCTGGAACAGGCTAAGTCCCAAAAATGTAGCCACAATTTTTGTAGCGTCGATCGTGAATTTCAAATAAGGTTTTTTTCGCGCAAAAGACTCTACCAGCGTTTTGTAGATCACAAACAGAGTCAAAACAATCAGCGTCGCAAAAAAAATGGCTGGGTCCCCCGCCAGATATTGGACTAAAAGTATCAGCGCCGTAACGGCTTTCCAAAAAAAATCGCGGGTGTGCAAAGACCGCCGCAACGCCAATAAAACCAGGGGAAAATAAACCAGCGTCGCCAGTGAAATCGTGAGGCTGATCACGGACATAACATAACCGCCGAGGGCAAATGCAAGTCCGGACAAAAACGACCCTTCGCGCGAAGCCCTGCAATCTCTCATCCACACCGCCGTAAAAAATCCAGCAAGCGCTAGATGAAGCAAACTATAAAAATTAAACGCCCAGCAATAGTTTGGCAGATAAAGGAGAAGCGTTAGCGGATAAAGAACGCAGGTTTGGATGTCCGCAAAAAATGGGGTGCCATAACTATTGTAGGGATTCCACAGGGGTAGCACCCCCTGCTTCATCATCTCGACGGAAAAATTCCACACGGGGTAGTAAAAACGAATGATGTCTCGTTTCACAAAGGAGGCGCCTTGAAACACTACTCCATGAAACAAAACAATAAAAAAAAGGAGATAAAAAAAGAAAGAAAATAGAAGGAAGTGTTTTTCGTTTTTAAATAAGCGCACGACTTACGCAGCCAAAGGAAACACGTGGGGGAATACGCAGGGGTCAGTCCTCGACATTTGACACAGGCGAAATTTTGGAAGTGTCAAATTTTGAGGACTGACCCCCAAACTTCATTCATCAATAAGACGATGTGTCAGTGGTCGACACGTCTGTGTACGCTCCTGTTTTACCGGCGTTGGCGCTGGCAT
>CAZVNB010000036.1:0-47824 GCA_964628355.1 uncultured Planctomycetia bacterium
GGGTATGATATCATCGGTTTTAGTAATCCAAAAAACTATCGCATACATTTTGGCGCGCAGACCTTTTTTGGGTGACAATTCAATATCCGCCGACAACACGCTGTGAGTATAGGAAAGTGTTTTTTCCTGATAATTGAGGGCAATAAAATCGTGGCTCAGCATTCTGCCGCGATTATCCCCCTCGGATGGTCTGGATTTCAAATCAAAACCCAATAGAACCGCATGCACCGTCATATTTTGCGCATCCACCCCTTTTGCCGGGTAAAACTCCGCCCAGAAATGTCCTTCGCGCTTGGATCCGTTCACTTTTAAAATCCCCACTTCCCTTGGCAACGCCACCGGAATTTCTTGACCGCGCGACCAGCCGCCCCACTCGGTGCCGTTTACCATAATAGCTGGCGCGAACACATAACGACTGTTCCATTTTTTCTTATACCGCAGCAAAAAATCATTGAAAATTTTCTTGGCAAACACGTCTTTGTAACCAGGGACATCCCAGTAATTAACGTGAAATACCACGGGCACAACCTGACTCCATAACCTGGTATTGACTTTAAGTGCGCTCATCCACGCCAGCGCGCTGTTGCAGTCTGGGTTAGCATCGGAAGTATAAAGCTCGATAAACACGTTTTGTGTGCGCCTGGTTTTGTAAACCAGTCGCTCGTCGGCCAACAACGGTGCGGAAGAAAGAAAACTGAAAACGAACATAAAAATAAATACTTTACTCACGGAAAAAATCCATACCGTGTGATGATTTTCATTACCCTAATTACTGACCTTTCACCGGTTGGAATCCGACGCGTTCAAAAATATTTTTGCGAAACTCTCCCCGGCCTGGTCCATCTCTTTGCCTATTCCGGCAAACCAATCATCCAATTTGTCTTGCCATGTCCGCCCTTCATCCACCCAAGCAAACGCCTCCATGGATAGCAGTGCCAGCAAAGACACCGCAACGATTGCGATAAGCCCCTTTTTCATGCAAGCTCCCTTTTTAAGATTTTTCTCACAGCCACGACAACGTCCTTGACATCTGTATCCGTCATTTTGGCCGATAACGGCAAACTGAAGGTGCGCCTGGAAATCCATTCGGCGTTGGGGAACATTCCTCGCGTGGTGGAAAAGTTTTTACGATAAAAGGGGTGTAGATGAAGCGCTTTGTAATGAAGTCCCACCCCGATTTTTTGACGCATAAGCCGTGTCAACAATTCGTCACGACGTAATTGGCTTTTTGAAATATCCAGCAGCGGCGTATACAAGTGATAAGCGTGACGCGTGCCCCGTTCGGCCTCCGCAGGCAAAAAAAGCGGAAGATCTTCAAACGCCGTTTGATAGTGGCGCCAAATTTCTCGGCGACGGCGCCAGTATTGGTCGATTCTTTTTAGTTGATGAATTCCAATGGCCGCCTGTAAATCCATCATATTGCACTTAAATCCAGGTAACAACACCTCGTAATGCCGGAAGGTCTTCGAGGAACGGCGTTTCCAGGCGTCCTGGCTGATACCGTGCAGCGCGAGAACCTTCAACATTCGCGCATGGCGCGCATGGCGCGTGATCACCATGCCTCCTTCGCCCGTGGTAATATTTTTTGTCACATAAAAACTAAAACAACCGAAATCACCGAACGTACCCGCCTTTTTTCCGGCCCGCTCGGTCTCAATCGCATGAGAACAGTCTTCAATGACGAAGAGCTTGTGACGACGCGCGATCGTCATAATTTTTTCCATCTCGCACGCGCGTCCCGCAAAGTGCACCGGAATTACCGCTCGGGTCTTCCGGGTAATTTTTCGCTGCAGATCCTCGGGAGATAGATTGAAGCTCTGCCGATCAGAGTCGGCAAAAACAGGCGTTGCGCCCGCATGAAGCACGGCAGCAGCAGTGGACGCAAACGTATAGGTCGGAACGATAACTTCGTCCCCACGCTCGATGCCGGCAGTAACCAAAGATAAATGAAGCGCCGCCGTGCAGGAATTCATCGCCACGGCAAAAGGAATGCGCTCATAGCGTGCAAAAAGCCGTTCAAACATTTCGACTTTGGGCCCGGTACCAACCCACCCGGACTCAAGACAGCTGACAACTTCCTGGATTTCCGGCTTTTCGATACACGGACTGCCAAAGGTCAGAAAATTTTTTCTCAAATCCTTGCCTGACCAGCCTCCGTCAAAGTGGCCGTATTGGAAGTAAAATCGAAATGGATGAGGCCTTCGGAAACCATTCCTTCTATCAGGCGTGAAAAACCTTGATGCACGATCAAATATTTTTTCTCGCTAAATCCGTGGATGTCTCCCAGTGGCGCGCTGCCTCCACGATCTGACATAAATTTGAGCACCCCGGTTCGCGCTCGGCTAATGAGTTCTTTCTGCTTAACTTCCATGTCCTGCCCTACGATTTCCACAATCCATCCTGATTTTTCTGCGCCTCACGCTGGTATTGGCGAAATTCTTCCGAATGCCGGAACGCAAATGCGAAATACGCAAAACCGTATCCCCGTCGGATGATTTCAGCATTCAAAAAATAATTATCCGGCTGCCGATAAACGTAGGCGAGAGTCCGTCCGTATTTGTCCTTTCTCTGCCAGTCATATTCAAGCCGCACCGTACGTCCTTCCACCGCTTGGCTCACAAACTTCTTGGCTTCTCCCGAAAATTCCCTGACTATTTTTTCGCTGAGATGATTTCTGCGGGCATCATCCCGGTTGCGCCGATCATCATGCATCTCCGGCGTATCCACCCCAATCAGTCTCACGCGCCGACCGTCCTGCAACACCAACGTATCGCCATCCGAAACGTGCCGCACCACAAAGATATCGGCGCCCAGCACGGGCACGACGACCGTAAAAATCAAAAGCAGTAAACTGGCTAAAAACTTCCGCACATCCAAATAATCGGCCAGACTTCACTCTCCTTGGAAAAATTTGGTTAAGATTTTTATTTCAGTAAAGGCATTAAAACCAGCAAGATCAGGGCAGCCCCCAAAAACAGAGAGCCGCTGACAACAAAACGCCCCCAGCCACGAAGCATCGAATGTTCCACGTCATATTCCCTGTCAACGGTCTTTTTTATATCCGACAAAGCTCGCACCATGGCCTGATCTACGTGAAATCGCCGTCCCGTCACCTTGTTCAAAAAAGACACCAAACGTGCTCCCAAGAGCACATCAAGCCCGAAGATAAAAAACAAAACCATCCCAATCATTGCGACGGTCTTCCAAAAACCCTCCGGAAAAAAATTAACCATATTTCACCCCCATTGGCTTAACTATTCTTATATCAGCCATATTGTATCATATAATTTTTATTATTTCTTTCAAAAATAGGCTATACCTGGGCAAAGTAAATCCCGGTTGTAGGAGAGTCAGATAGCCCGTGTCAATGAGACAATAGAAAATCAAAATCTTCGCGTGTAAGAAGGCCTCCCGAGGAGGTATTCCGGGGTTCAGCCGAGTCCAATACCTGATGGTAAAGCGCGGCTTTTCTTTTTTTAAGCAGTACCATTTTCTCCTCGATCGTATGCTGCATCAAAAGACGTGTCACAAACACATTCTTTTTTTGACCAATGCGATGCACACGGTCGGAAGCCTGGTTTTCCACGGCAGGATTCCACCAGGGATCTAGATGAAATACATAGCTGGCGCGAGTCAAATTGAGGCCTACTCCGCCCGTTTTGAGACTGACAAGAAAAATGGGGGGGCCGGCCCCGCACTGAAAAGCGTCGATCAGTGATTTTCGTTTAGCTGTTGGAGTGGATCCATCCATGCGTAGATAATCGAGCCTTTCTTTTTGAAGCTCTTCCTCCAGCACATCCAAAAAAACGGTAAACTGCGAGAACACAATCGCGCTATGATCCTCCGCGATAAGCTCCGAAAGCTTTGTAAGCAAATATTCCATTTTGGGCGAACGTTCATGTAATTTTGGGTCCACCAATCTTGGCGAAACGCACACTTGCCGTAAACGTAAAATGGCGGTGAGCGCGGTGAGACTGGCCGGAGCTGCCGCTTTTTCCTCGAACGCCTGACGCACGGTGCGCTGCACTTTAGAAACAACTTTTTGGTATAATTTTTTTTGTCGGGCGGTCATGCGCAAATAAATTTCATTTTCAGTTTTGGCAGGGAGCTCTTTAAGAGCGCTGTCTTTTTTTCGGCGCAAAACAAAAGGTGCGGCACGTTTTTTGAGCCGTTCCCAATGGCCTTCGCGCTCCAAGCGACGGAATTCTTCATAGTTGCCCAGTAATCCCGGCAATGAAAGGTCAAGAATCGAAAAATATTCGCCGATGTGGTTTTCCAGCGGCGTTCCCGTCAACGTTAGCGTAAAATCGGCGTGAAGCTTTCTGGCAGAAACCGTGCGCCGCGCAAAGATATTTTTAAGAAACTGCGCTTCGTCAAAAATTATCACATGGAAATGCTGCTCCTCAAAGAAATCGCTTTCCTGGCGAATGATGTCGTAAGTGGTAATAATCACCTCGACACCCTCAAAATTTTTTCGTCGCCCGGCGCCGCTATATTCGTACACGGAAAGATCGGGATAAAATCGATTGAACTCCTGCTTCCAGTTGAACACCAGTGTCGCCGGCACCACCACCAAATGTTTCGCCTCCCGGTGGACTTTCCACTCCGCGCGGACGATCTTTTCCTTTAAACCCGCCAAAAACACGATGGCCTGTACTGTCTTTCCGAGTCCCATATCGTCGGCCAGGCATCCGCCGAGGCGGTGCTCATACAAAAACGCAATCCACTCATAACCCCCTTTCTGATAATCTCGCAACGTTCCGCGAAATTGGTCGGGGATAGCTTTCGGCGCGACTTTTTCAAACTGCAAAAGGCGTTGAACCAATGCCTCATTTTCGACGGAAAGCTCCAACTCCGCGCCTTGATTCCGCAGAAGAATCCAATCCAAAATTTGCGGCCGCGAAATTCGCTGCGGCGCTTGCGCCAAATCTTTGCGGTGCTTGGCTGGCTGGCGCAAAAGATCACGAAGAAACTCTAGCCTTTTTAAGGAAGCGTCATCCAACATCCAAAGCGCGTCACTGTCTTCCAAAATTCCTTGATTTTCAAGAATGCGTCGCCATTCGGCGTCATCCACGGGTTTTCCTTCCCAAAAAACTTCCGGATGCATTTCAAACCAACCAAAATCCGTTTTTTGCTCCGCCTGGACTTTGACACGCACGCTCGAATGTTGCACGGCTTTCTGATTGAAACAAAGCTCTATCCCCTGCAGCTGAAGGCGGGCGTGCAAAAGCCGTAGCTGTAAAAAAAGCGTTGCAGTTTCCACGTTTTTTTCCTGAAGCTTCAACCATTGAAAAAGATCCCCGCCAAAAAACGATTGCACCTCCCAGAATAGCGCGCCCCATTTCTGAAAATTAAGCCCGGCTAAGAACCACGTCTGGCCGGAAACCAAGAGCGCTTCGGTTTGGTGGCAAACAAACGTCTTAAAAAATCGTCGTAAATATTCGCCGGCCTCCCACTTCGCATCGGCATCCTCGATACCCAAGCGATTGATTTCGGCGTGAATTATTTTTTCCGCGTCCGACTCATTTTTTTCGATCAAAAGTTGAAACGCAATTTCGGTCATTTTTTTCTTGAGGCGGGGTTTTCTTAGAGGCGACGACCGGAGCGAATGCAAGTGCTCGAAATACTTTGAAAAATGGTCTCCCATATCAAACCATTGGCCATCCCATAGCGCAGCGCCTTTTATCCGTATTTCAGTGGGTAATTTGGCCCTGGAGAGAGTGACGCGAAACAACAAATTCGTTTCCCGGGGCGAAGTTTCTGCGCCCCGGGAGCGAAAACACAAATCCCGCAAATAACTAGTCCGTTGTTCTTTGGGGAAAATGATTTTTTTGTCGTTGAAAAAAGCGGTGGAAATCTCAAACGCTTCCGAGTGGATCAAAAAACCGTCGGGCTTTACCGAGAATTTGTCAGAAGAGCGTAGCACCGGCTCATAACTTTCCTCGTCGAATGCGGACATCTCCTCGGTAAGTGCCTCGGGCTCGTACTGCAGATCCCCGTCGGATTCAGGCCAGGTATGCGCCGGAGTTTCTTCCAAGAGCTGCGCCAAATACCAACCGGAGGCGTCGGAAAAACGCAGCAAACGATTTTTCTCGAGATCCACGATCAAACCGTCACCGATTTTTGAAAAAACACGGACCACCTCGTCAGGATTATTTTTATCGACTAGAAGGCGTTGAATGCGAACGCGAGATCCGGCTACTTCCAATTGGGTTTTAGATCCCATCACACCTGCCGGATCCCATTGCGCCGAGATAACACCGCGCTCGGTATGCACGTGGATTGGATAAGAGGATCCTGTTTCCGACAAAAAAACAATCAACTCTTTTTCGACGGAAATAGATTGGTTTTGGGACTGCAGAAGACCGCGCACGCGCTTGGGCACCAGGCTGGATGCAAAACCGACGCGCAGACCTTCCTGCATCAAAAAAAGATGCGGTGAAGAAAAACGCCCCGGCTCCAGATGGATTTCAAAAGCCTGCGCCGTTGGATGTCCCGGCTCGACCCCTAGTCGCATTCCTGGATAATTTTGACTGTCATTCGCTTGCCGTCGGCCCAGGGCCAAACCATAGCCAACTGACGCGCGCTATCGCGGGTGGTGTGATATAAAACTTGGTCTTGCGCAATCCCGCCGTAACGGTTGGTCAATCTTTCCGCTTCTTCTTGGGGTTCTTGGCCTGACTGTTTCAGCGCCGGACCAAAATAGTCTTCGAAAAGTTGTCCGATATCTTTCATGGATTGCATAAACATCACCATCTCGAGATAATCCTCCGACTCCCGCCGTGTTTGTTCGTGCTCGATTTTTTTGGCTTTCCGCATCACTTCATCGATAGTATGCATGTGTCAAATATTCCCCAAAAAACGATTAACTTTTTTCAATGACACCTGCCCGATTATAGTCAGGGTCGATGGTCACCTTCACATGATCTCCGAGACGATAACCGCCAATGATCCCCAGCTTGGTCCTGACGGTGCGCTGGAATCCGCGCGGATCCAACAAGCGAAAACTGTTTTTATTGTAATCCACCTTTACGATCCAGCCTTCCAACTGATTTTTGTCCACCACTTCCGTGGGCGAAAGCCCCGCCGCGTACTCGAATGAGTGATAGGCCGCATGAGCGGATGTTCCCGCGCAACCCAAACTAAAACAAACCATTAAAAAAAAGAATACCTTCTTCATAAGAAAAACCCTCCACTCAAGGGATAGACTATGCCTCCCATAGTTGAAAGTCAATCAACCAAACCAGGTTTGGATGTCTTTGGAGTCGCGCTCGCGCCAGGCGATGTTGGATTGAATAACTTCAAGCGATTGTTTGCGCGTACGCTCGGTGCCAGAAACGGGGTGAGTCTTAAAAAAATCATTCACATCCTTGAATTCCGAGATTTCTGAAAAACCCGACGTGGCTCCCTCCAGAATATGTCCGAGAAGTCCCACGCTTCCGCTGTGATAAAGTGCCGTGATTTTTTCCCACTGCGATTTCACAAAATGCCAATTTATCCCACGTGCTGGCGCATTGCCGCCAAAACCTGCCAAAATCACGTAAGTATCCTGCGCCCTGACATCGGAGGAAAGTGAAAATTCGAGCACTTTTTCAATCTCCGGCTCCATGCGAAAACGCGTGAGAGCCCGCAGCAAGCGTACTTTTTCTTCCTGCAAATCCGTTTTTTTGTAAAGCTCCAAGAGTTGTTTTAGCTCTTTGTCGGCGCCGTGCTCGGCCACGATGGCATAAACGGCTCCACGGATGTTGGGATCCAGTGCCTGACCTGATGCGTGAGCGTCAAAACGTTTGAATGCTTCTTGGATCACCGAAGTTTTTCCAAAATGGCCCAGGCGCCCGATCACCAAAGAGCGCCGCAGATAATCCAGATGGGTGTCGAAATCTTTGGCTTCCCACCCGGATTTTTGTTCGATGCTTTCAAATAGACCACGCGCAAAATCCGCATACATTTTTTGCGACTGTTCATTCGGAAGAATATTTTCAATACTGCCAAGAATCCCTGAAAGAGTCAGCCAGAGGTTGTAATCGGTTTGTTCGCGGCAAACCCGCAGAACCTCGAGCGTCGCGGATGTTCTTAAAGATCCCGCGCGCGTCAACGCCAACGCGTCATCCAAAAGTCCCATGCCGTCGAGAGCGGAAAGTTCTTGCCGTTCCAAAGCCCGAATCAACTCTTTGAAAAGCTCAGCCGAGTACTGCGTGCGATAAAAACCGCTCTGACCGGGATTCAATTTGACCCAGCCCTTCTGAGAAAAGCATGGGATGTTTATTTCGGGAGCGCGCAAAAGCACCGCCTGCTGTTCGGATTTTCCTTGAAATCCAAGTGTTAAAGGAACTTTCCAACTTAATTTCTTTGGATCTCGGCTTCCGTCAAAAATAAAGCGTTTTTGCCGAACTTGCAAAAAAACCTTTTTATTTTCTGTCTTTTTTTCCGCGTGTAACAACGGGTAACCTTCTTGCCGCGTGTAGGTGTCCATAATGGCTCTCACCGGCTGCCCGGACACTTCTTCAAGCGTTTTCCACAAGTCCACGGTGCTCGCATTGCGATAAGCAAAACATTTAAGATATTTCCTCAAACCTTTTCGGAAAACACTCTCGCCTAAATAATGCTCTAGCATGCGGTTGACCGCCGACCCTTTGTTGTAAGTGATGTGGTCGAATATTTCACGGATTTCGTGGGGGTGCTTGACCGGAATCTCGATGGGATGGCTGTTTTTGAGCGCGTCATCGTGCAAAGCCGTCAGATATTCCGTGGCAACATACTGGCTCCATATTTTCCACTCTGGAAATTGGTGGTCGACTGCTTTGGGCCCCATATAGGAAGCAAAACCCTCGTTCAACCACAAATCCGTCCACCATTCCATGGTCACGAGATTTCCGAACCATTGATGCGCCAACTCATGATCGATGACTTCCGCCACGCGTTGCTTAGCCGAGGCGGAAGAATTTTTTGCGTCCACCAAAAGTGCCGTCTCGCGATAAGTGACAAGCCCCCAGTTTTCCATAGCGCCCGAAGAAAAATCCGGCAGAGCCACCATGTCTAGCTTCGGAAGCGCGTATGGAATGCCGAACCATTCGGAAAAATAAGGCAGCGTGTGCTGGGCCACCTCCAGCGCAAAACGCCCCTGCTCTTTTTTTCCGGGCGTTGTCCAAATACCGATAGGCACGCCGTTTTTGTCTTTCCCCTCGAGATACTCGAGCTCGGCAACCACGAAACACAAAAGATAAGTCGACATGATGGGGCTTGTTTTGTATTGCAGCACTTTTTTTCCGGTATAACGGTCGGCCATTTCCTTTTCCACCGGCATATTGGAGAGCGCCACCATGTGCGTCGGCACTTTGAGCGATGCCCGGAAGCGTGCTTTAAAAGCCGGCTCATCCAAACAGGGAAAAGCGCGCCTGGCATCCGTGGCCTCGAATTGCGTCGCCGCGCCCCAGCGCTTTTGCCCATTCACGAAATAAGAAGTGCGATAAAACCCGTTCATCTTATCGTTCAGCTCGCCGCTGAATCCCAAACGCAATTTATAATTTTTCCCGGGCTTGAGCGATTCGGAAAAATGGAAAGTGACGGTTTCCATTTTTTCATCGTAGCTGATTTTTTTTGAGCGGGTTTTAAGATTTTTGTCTGAGGTTTTTGAAATTTCGGCCGAATGAACTTTTAATTCCGCGGCATGAAGCGTGATTTTTGAAACGGGCTCGAGAATATCTAAATGAAGCGTTTGGCGACCTTCAAAAGTAAACTTCTCAAAGTCGGGCTCTAAAGAAAGATCATATAAAACGGGCTTGATTTCATTTCCGACGCGGTAGGGATTGGGCTTCATTTAAACTCTGTTCCTTATGTAAAGCAACCCCGCCCATCCAATCAGTTGTTCGCGGTCGAATAGACGGGGTTTGTTCACAAAAAACTATTCAGCCGTCAACTTTCCTCCATTGATACGGGTGCAAATGTCCGCGGGTAACTTGACAAAACCCTGACCTTTGCAAGCATTTTTGCCGGCGCAAGAATACCCTTTGCCGCCGCAGTCGCCGGTACCTTTGCAGGCGTTGATGCCATAGCAAGGAACGGCTTCAGCCGCAATGGCCGCTGTGACAATCCCGGAAGCAGCCACGGACATGAGCCCAGCGATGGATGCGGCAATTAACATTTTTTTCTTATTAGATGATGCCATTTTTTCTCCTTTTTTACTTATCCCAAAAGCGTTTCCCAGAAAACGCCGTTGGGTTATTTAGCCCTGTTTCTGTATCGCCTCGATTTCCAGGACAATGTCCACGTCTTCTCCAACCAAGAGCCCACCGGTATCCAGCGCCTGATTCCAAATCATCCCAAAATCTTTACGATTGATCCGGGTGGTGGCCGTGAATGCGGCACGCACGTTGCCCCAAGGATCTTTCCCGGTGCCGTTGATGGTCACGTCCAACACGACCGGCTTTTCTACCCCATGCATTTTAAGCAAACCTTCGAGCTGGGCGCCATTTTCAGTTGCGCTTTTCACGCCGGTGCTTTTAAATTCGATGGTCGGATATTTATCCGCTTCGAAAAAATCTGCCGAACGAAGGTGCTTGTCTCGCTCCGGCACGTTGGTGTCAATACTGGCCACTTCAATCAAACCGCCGGTTTTCCAGGTTTCGGGTTTGCCGGACTCATAGTCAATGGTGCCCTGAAATTTGTTGAAACGCCCCTGCACCTTCGAAAAAAGATGTTTGACCTTAAACGACACGGACGTGTGGTCCGCATCGACTGTGTACGTGGCCGCTTGGGCAGAAATAGTGACAAAACAAGACAATAGCAACAAACCAATGGTTTTAAACCGCATAAAATTCTCCTTTGAAAATGATAATGCCGACTGCAACTAAAATGACACCGCGGATAGTCTAATCAATCGTCTTGTAAATATCAAGTTTCGTAAAAAATTATGTACTTCTTAAAACAAATGCATTAGGATGAGTACATATCTAGGAGGATTTTCGATGGCGGTTCCGCCTGATGACCATGAAAAACGCGAAATCATCCGCCGGAGTATTTTTATTCCGATCGTCTGCCGTGAAATTATCGACGGCAAACCCTCTGGCCAAAACGTTCAGGTCGTAATCCACGACCTGAGTGAAGGCAATGTCGGTTTTAAATCTAAGGTCATCTATACGCTAGGCACGTTGCTTCAGGCTGAAATCTATCTTCCCTCGCGCAAAATACCCATCACGCCAATATTGAGAGTCGAACGCGTCGATTCCGCCATCGGTTCCGATTTGTATATGATCGGCACTTCTTTTTCCTCAATCACACCGGAGGAAAAAAGCGCGGTGTTGGAATGCCTTGAAAATATCGACCTTTACAAAATCCTCGAGTATGCTAGAAAAATCGAAGCCTCGGACATCCATCTGACGGTAGGCCAACCGGCTGTTTTTCGCACGATAGGCAAATTGAGCCAAATGCCTGGAAAGTATATTCAAGACGGACAGATCCGATCCATGTTATATCCGTTGTTGAATGAAACTCAAATTGCTAATTTTGAAAAAAATAAAGAACTGGATTTCGCGTTTTCGCCGACGCTGGACTCCCGGTACCGTGTCAACATGCATTTACAAAAAGGCTTTGCCGAAGCGGCGCTGCGCAATATTTCCTCGAAGGTGCCCACTTTAAAAAAGTTGGGGCTTCCGGAAGATCAGCTTCAACGGTTTTGTCAGGAGAAGGCGGGACTGGTATTGATTTCAGGGAAAACGGGCGCCGGAAAAACCACGACACTCACCAGCATGATTGATTATGTCAATCACAACCTGCAAAAAGTGCTAGTGGCCGTCGAAGACCCTATCGAATTCGTGCACAAAAGCGACAAAAGCATCATTAAACAGCGTGAACTCGGCAGTGACACCGTTTCCTATGCCGAAGCGCTAAAACACACGCTGCGCCAGGATCCGGATATCGTGGTTGTCAGCGAGCTTTTGGACGCCGAATCGGTTTTATCTGCCTTGCGCGCGGCAGAAACCGGACATTTGGTTATCTCCACCATCCACGCGCCGGACACGGCGCAAACTGTCGAACGCATTTTAAATCTTTTTTCGCCCGAACACGCCAAGAGCATCTGCCAGCAACTTTCTTCGGTGCTGCTGGGAATTTTATTCCAAGTGCTGATCCCGGACAAAAAAGGCGGCCTGGTCGCCGCCACGGAGTTGTTAATCAGCAACTCTGCCATTCGCACGAGCATCCGCGAAGGTCGCTTCTCGCAGATAGGTTTCTCGATTCAAACGGGGTCCAATCTCGGAATGTACACGCTGGAGACCAGTTTGACCCGCCTGCGGGATAACGGCATCATTGACGAAAAAGTCATCCAAGAATTTACTCGCCAGAGCTAATCCCGCTAAAACTTTCTTCTCATCAAACAATACCCCGGGCGTAATCCTTGGTTCGTCACGACTTCAAAATGACGCATTAAATATTCCCACAACCGAGGGTGCGACCGAGGCAATGTTTGTTCCGGGTGGCCATCGATCTGCAAATTTCCCACGATCGCCCAGCGTACTTTTTTTTGCTCGAGTTGCCGCAGCAGCCGCTCCTCCGTGGCAGGCGACGGAGCGATATGAAAATACAGCTCGTATACCGGAGATTCTTTTTCCAACAAACAATAGAATGTCGTCAAAAGAGGCGCTAAAAGGATAAGCTCCTCGGGTTTAACGTATTGGGTTACCAGCTTCTTGAAGCTATCGCAATATTCCGCGTCCGAATGAAGCAGCCAGATACGATCCTTGCCCACGGAATACCAGGTCATGCCCCCTTTCGGGACCATCATTTTAAAAATAATATTGTGGCGCAAACCCACGGCGAAAAACGCCGCCAAAGAAAAGAAAATAACCAGCCCCGTGGCCATTCGCTTAAAAACGGGCGCTTGCGCCCATGCCTGCCAAGCGAGCAGGCCGGCCCAAACGGGAAAAATACCCTCTCCCATATAAACAAGGTCGCTCCTGGAAAAAATGTGTCCCAGATGAAACAACCCGACAAAAACAGAAGCAACAAAAAGCGCCTTCGGAGGCTCTTGGATTTTTTTAAATCGAATCAACGCGGGGACCGAAATAAAATAATAAACGATCACGATAATAAAAATAAAGCCACCCGAAAAAAGGTTCGCATATTCCAACGCTCGCGCATGAAAACTCGGGAGCGCGCGGCTGATCGCGTCCCACTTCACCAACCATGGCCATGAAATCGGAAGAGACACGTTGGCTTTGCCCTGGCCAAATGCCGATGCAATCATCGTGAGGCGATCCAGGTAACTTTCCCAAAAACCGGGGATCATCAAAAACATGCATGCCATGGGGACTAGCCCGATGCCGATACCCACGATAAAAAAAAGACGTTTTCTTGCCGCCGACTGCACACAACCCTTAGCGTTTAAATAAAGCATCAGCGCCAAAAAAGCCCCGAACACATAGAAGCTTTGGTTGATCGCTAGAAATACCATCAAACCCGTACAAATGCCCGCCGCGACATGCCTTCTTAAGGACGGCTTTTCAATCAAACGCACAGCAAAAAAAAGCGCAATGAGCGGCAGGCTCGCGCTAAAGTAACGACAAGGCACGAGCATGAAAAAAACTGCGATAAGGCCAGCGCCCAATAAAGACAGGCTGGACGTCAGAGCGCGCTTTAACGCAAAAAGTCCGAAGCAAAGCCCCACAAACTGAAATAGCGCTTCGGCCAACCGTAGCGACATCAATCCCTTACCAAACACCCAAAAAACGGCCGCGCACCAATAATAACGGCCGGGCTCATAGGACTGAAAATCAAGGATGGGAACTTGGCCTTGCGAAATATGCGTGGAGCCGTACCATAAAAATCCTTCATCCGCAAAGTCGATGAATATGTCGCTGTGAAGATAAGCAAGGGCCGCTAGCGCGAAAGCAATGAACACGGGGCTGAGAGTTCCCCGGGAGAGTTTTTTGGCGTAACTATTCAATCGACATTTCCATGATCAAATGCGAATAAGGCACGCGAAGAAGCTGCCGCTCGACATGAAATCGTACTTGCGGAAACACGCAGCGGGCCAAGGCCGTATAAGCCTCCAGTTTGCGCACGTATTTTCCCCGGTCCATGGAAAGAAGCAGTTTGGCAAACAATGGCTGGCGCTGTTCATAACAACCGTCGATGGTGACAAAGCTCGCATGAGGTTTCAAAACCTTTCGCACATTTTCTAAAACATGCAACATTTCCTGGTCTGAAAGATGGTGCAACACACCCGAAGCGACAACCCAATCAAATTTTCCCTCGACCGGCCAAGAAAAATTTAGCAAATCTGCGCAAATAAATTTTGATTTTGTCCCATAATAGCGGCCGGCAAAGTCCAGATAACGCCGGTCCGAATCCATCCCGACGTATTGGACGTCCGGCAAATATTTTAAAAGTTCCGCCGTGCCGCAACCTACGTCGAGAATGCGCTGGCCGCTTTTCATCGGCAAATACTTTTGCGCCAGCATCCGGCGCCCTTTCTGCCCGCCCACAAAATCTTGAAACCAGTTGTACACCCTGGGATGGTTTAGCACCCTAAGACAGCCAGCCCAAAGCCCGTGCGCCCATAGCCGTTGCCGTTGTACAGCATGTAAAATTTTCCTTCGTGATGGAAAAGCGAGGCGTAACAAACGGATTCGGAGTCCCATCCGCTGCCAGAAACGGTGAGACCTGCTTTCCAGTCCATCCGCTTCCAATGAATGCCGTCATGCGACTGGGCATATCCGATACGATAAGACATTCCGCGGACGGAATACCACATGCGATAAAGATCCTTTTCTTTCAAAACCCATGGCCTTGCGATGGCGCACTCACGGGGTTTTTGTAGTCGGATCGCAACACGGCCTTCTCTTTTAAAAAAAATACCTTCTTTTGATTCCGCGTACTTGATCACGTGATACATGTCCGATATTTTAGCCCCCCAACTTAGATTCGATCCGTACCACATGCGATAAACACCATTCTCCCTAAGCACAAAGGGATAAGACAAGGAAAAAGGATCGACAGCTGCCCGGTCCAAAATCGGCGCCGGCGAATACTTCCGAAAAGGTCCCCCGGGAGTCTCGGCTACCGCCAAGCCGATGCTGTTGCGAAATGGGACTGTCACACCTAAATTCCAGCCCACATAAAAAAGGTATTTCTTAGTCCCGACATTGAGAATACAACTCAAGGAAACCCCGCTGTCATCAAATGTGCCTGGACTGCCAGGACCTAAAACGGCTTTCTTGGAAATGCGGAGAATTTTTTGAGGCTGGCGGATAGAAATTTCGATAAAACCGATGCTGGAGCGGTTACGGGCATCCCGAGTGCTGAAATAAATACGAAATAAATCGCCGCCCAACGGTTCGGCAACCGGGTTGGCCGCGTGCGTGCGCATCCACGAAAAATTGTTTTTTGGGCAGAAAACTAAACCGAGTTTTTTCCCATTCACGCTTTAGAGACCTTTCAATTTGTCGCTGGGAACTTTTGAAAGATGGGCTGCTTTGCTTTTGTAAACCTGTCCCTTGCGCGTGTCTTGCACGATCAGCGAGCCGGCACCGATCATTGTGTCCGAAGCCACCTGGATATGATCACGCAGCGTCGCATTGACGCCGATAAAACAGCGCTCTCCGATCGTCACACCTCCCGAAATCACCACGTGGGAGGCGATAAAACAGTGGTCGCCGATTTTTGAATGATGCCCCACATGGTTTCCGCTCCACAAAAAAACGTTGTTTCCGATTGTGACAAAAGGCTGCAACGTATTATCTTCCAAAATAAAGCAGTTGTCGCCGATGTCATCAGTCAGGCGCGTACACTCCGGACTCACATAACTGGCCAAGACGTATCCCGCTTTCTTGAGAGTAAAATATTTTTCTTCCCTGAGCTTGTTCATGCGCGCATAGCCGAGCGCGGCAAAGGCCATGAAACGACCCGGGGGGTAAAGTTTGGCGAGCTTGGAAAAAGGGACCAGCGGTAAACCGCAAAACGTTTCCGACTTTCGGAATTCATCATCCACCGTAAAAGCCGCAACCGGATATCGGCCTTCGCGTTTAAAATAAAAAAAGGCCAACTCTGCTATATCCCCCGATCCAAAAATGACTATTGGTTTCATCGCTATTTCCTCACCAGAACAGTAAATTCATAAAGCTCGTAATCATGAAGCAACGCAACATTTTTGGCGAATTTCTGCTTACAGAAATCAAAATAAAAACAGGGGTCTGCATAATATAGTTTTTGGTGATCTACCTTCCGGTCGCAATAGCGGGTCAATAAATTAAAAGCAAATCCGCGTTGGCTGGCCGCGTTCATATTCACAAGCGTTTCGAATATATATTTCTCCCAACTTCTTTGGGATTGGCCCAGTTTGACATTGAATATGCCGCTGGCCACAGTATAATTCATTTTTTTTAAATTTTTAGCAGTGCCACAGATAAAACGGCAATTCCGTCGTCCCGCAAAGAGCCTTTTGGCCGTCTCAATCATGTTCGCGGAAACATCCACGCCCTCATACTCAAAACACCGGCGATTTTTTGAAAGATACCGATAAAATTCCCCATAACCGCAACCTAAGTCGTTGACCGTAAAAAAAATTCGCTCGTCAAAAATTTTCATCAACTGCTCGAATCTTTTTTTTTGGGAGCTTGCTCCATTCCAGTCAACGCCTTCGGCCACCGGACCATGCTGTTGCAGCTTCGAATCATAATAGCGAACGACTTTTGTCAAGAAATCCTGCTTTTTCAAGACTGCGGCTGCTCCGAACGCTGGAGAAAACGAAAGGCTTGCTTGCCTTCGTTGAACAACAGATCAACGATGCTGACTTCGTGAATAAAGGGAGGATGTAATTGGCGATACTCCGAGTAACCGGCGTAATCAAAATAGCGCAGGCCGATGCGCGCGTTTCTAAACAAGTTTTCGTCGACATAACCTTTGGCCATCGGTCCGGACACGTACTCGGACGCACTCGCTTGCCGGCACATCTCGATCAACCGGATATTTTTTTCCTTTTTCATGTCCACGGCGTAATCCATCGAACAAGAAATTTTTGTCTCGATAGAAAGAATTCTGCATATTTCCTGAATGAAAAGCCGGTTGACCTGGCTTAAAAATTTTAGAGTATTTTCCAAATACAAGGGTTCAAAAATATTTTTCATCTCCTTAAAACAGGCCGCTTTTGAATAAACATGCGAAAGGGTTTGCCAGTGCCTCTTGGCCCATTGGGAATCGGCAACCACCGCGTCCTTGATAGCCTGAAAACGCCTGTCTTTGACCTCCACCGGAATCGTCAACCACTGCGGGCCATTTTCCGTCTTGATAAGATTTCTGTTTCGCCAATCCCGCGGGGTGTATTGCGCATCGTCATAGAGAATGAACTCATCCACCGAACGTATCAAATCGAAGTACCCTTTCCAGGGGATATAATTGGACTGGACCACTGCCACTTTCTTTTTATTTTCCGCAGTGGCCATGAAATCCGCTCAGCCTTGGCCGGGTTTATAAGTACGCTTGGCAGGGTCCGCGCGGAATTCCACCAGTGAACGCGGCGGCACCGTCCACATGCCAAGCAATTTCCCCAGCAACGTCTCCCGGTCGATTTTTTTATCGAATAAGGCGGGAAAATCAATTTGTTGCTTGATGAAAGGCCGCGTGTACTGAAAATTGACGGCGCGGCGCGTGGAACTGGAGCGATTATTACCCGCGCGGTGAAAAATTTTGGAATCAAAAAAAATAACGCTGCCGGGTTCGGCATGGACGCAAACCGCATGCGCCCGGATAAATTCATCGCTCGGTTCAAAACCAAAACAGTGGCTGTGCGGCACATACCAGGTGGCGCCAGTTTCTTCCGTGAAAGGGTCAAGCACCCAAAAAGCATTCACTGAAAGACTTGTATCGCTTGTAAAATTCTTTTCAAAATCACGGTGCCATTGGCTTTGGTGAAACTGCTCTTGCGGAAAACAGAGCGAGGCGTTCATTAAATGCAAAATGGCCGATTCCCCCACCGTTTTGGCCACCACGTCCATCACCAGTGAATGCTGTATCAAATCCGCAAATTGGCTATGATAAAAAAGAAGTGCTCTGGCCGTGCCCCATTCCCGCAAAGCGCGCAGCTTATCTTCGCCGAACTCTTTTACCTGCTGAAGCCAGGTTTCATCCACTAATTTTCTGAAAAGCGACACCTGCTCCTCATTTAAAATTTTCGGGCTGATCGAATAACCGGTGATCTCCAGTTCTTCCACAATTTTTTCGGCCGGACTTGCCACATTTCTTTTTTGGCTGCCTTCATAGGAATAATAGCCCATTTAAATTCCCTTGCTTTCTCTGATCACATATTGCGGCGTAAAGTTGACCTCCCGGACGATCCGGATCAGATATTGGCCCACGACGCCAAAAGACAACAAGATCAAACCCGGGAAAAAAAGATTGATGATCACCAGCGTCGTCCATCCGGAAACTCCGACGCCCGACGTGAAATACTGATGCAAATAAAAAAGAATCATCAACAGGCTGATAGTGGCACTGGCAAAACCGCTGATGCTGACTAACCTCAAAGGCAAGTCGGAATGATTCACCAACAAATCCATTATGTGGGAAAAAATTTTTCCGATCCCATAACCGGAATGTCCTTGTTTTCTTGCCTCACGCCGAAGCTCAATGTTACGAACGCGCCCCGTGATGTTGAAAACGATTTGGCTTAAAAGAGGGTTTTTTGATCTGTTGGCGGCGATTTCCCGCGCCACCGTGCGACGCATGATCAGGCAGCTGGTAAAACGAACGGAGCTACCGTACATCATTTTTTCTTGAAAAAAATGATATAATTCGCCTCCGGTTTTTCGAATCCATGAGTTGTATTTCCCCGACGGTTTTCCGCAAATCATGTCCACTTCGGAATCCTTTTGAATTTCTTGGATTAATTTTGGCAGTTCTTCGGGAGGGTCCTGCAGGTCATCATCCAGCAAAAGCGTGTACTCGCCCTGGCAATATTGAATGCCGCACATGAGCGCTTTGTGCTGACCAAAGTTACGGCTGAGTCGTATAATTTTTATTCTCGCGTCCTTGGCTTGCAAACGTTCCAGCACCTGCCAGGAACGGTCTCGACTGCCGTCATCCACCAGAATCACTTCATAATCATCGGACACGGTCAAAAAAGCGGCTTGGATGCGGCGCAGCAGCTCCTCGAGCGTTTTTTCAGAATTATAAACCGCGATCAGAACAGAATACTCAGGAAATTTCATACGTGGGATCTACTTCCGGCCGAGCACTTCACGGATGGCGTCAAGCAATTCCCTGAAATCACTGGATTTGCCGATCACTTTGATGGAGTGATTTTGTGGCTTACGCTTTGTCTGGGGAGCCCGAAGACCGGTCAAAAAAATGACTGGAATATCACGCGTCGCAGGGTCTTTTAGCAACTCTTGGCGCACTTCGGTACCACCTAGGTTCGGCATCATGATATCAAGAATGATAAGATCGGGCTTGAGAGCCTTTGCCGTTTGGATAGCCGTCGGGCCGTCAATAACCACCTGGGTCTCAAATCCTTCAGTTTTCAAGCGACTTTCCAACAACCGCGCAAAATCCAAATAATCATCGACCACCAAGATCTTTTTCGGCAAGACAACCCTCCTAGAAAGTCAGCTTAGCATAAAACGCCCGGTGGAATCAAAAAAGGCGAAACGGGTACTAATTTTTGGCTCTGGCTTCTTTCAAAATCTGCCCGATTTTGGCCGATTGCAGTTGTATCGAACAATAGCCAAACCGATTTTTCTTCAAATACTTTTGATGATATTCTTCCGCGCTGTAAAATTCACCGGCGGGCGTGATTTCCGTCACGATCGGACGCTTAAAAATTCCCGACTTTTGAAGGATTTCCTTTGATTTTTCGGCGGTTTTTTTTTGGGCAGCTGTATGATAAAAAATGGCCGAACGATACTGCATGCCAATATCCGGTCCCTGCCGATTGGCGGTGGTTGGATCGTGATGACGCCAAAAAATTTCCAGAAGCCCGTCATAACCGACTTTGCCGGGATCAAACGTCACCTCGATGGCCTCCGCATGACCGGTCGTTCCCGAACACACTTGTTCATAGGTTGGATTTTTTTTGCTGCCACCGGTATAGCCGACTTGCGTGGAGATAACACCCGCAGTCGCTCCAAACACCTTTTCTACACCCCAAAAACAACCTGCGGCAAATGTTGCCTTTTCCAAATTAATACTCCTCTCGGCAGCGTGAGACAGGCTGCACAAAAAAATACCCAGCACGACGGTTAAAAATAAATTATAAATTTTCACCTTATACGCTTTGTGCATAATTTTTTAATTTTTTTGCACGCTTTAGAGGGCTTCCCGGCAAAATTTCAACTTTTTGTAGATTTAACCACGTGCCGGCTTTTTTTGTAGGATAAAACTCCTGCTGCAACGTCGTTTTTGCGCGAACATTGTACGGACACACATCCTGACAAATATCGCATCCAAAAACCCACTCCCCTACGCCTGTTCGCAGTTCTTGCGGAGTTTCGGTTTTGGATTCAATGGTCAAATAGGAGATGCAGCGCCGCGCATCGAGCGCATAATTTCCTAGAAGCGCCCCGGTAGGACAAGCATCTATGCAAAGGCGGCACGAACCACAAGAACCCAGGTGTGGCGCGTCGACCACCAATTCCAAATTCGTAATTAGGCTTGCCAGAAACACCCACGACCCATAGTGGCGTGTGATGACATTGGTGTTTTTTCCAAAAAAGCCAAGTCCCGCTGCTTGAGCAAACGCTTTTTCAAGAACCGGACCGGTATCCACATAACCCTTCACTTCGGCGCCCGAGCCCGCTGTTTCCAAAATAAACTTGGACAGACTTTTCAGTTTTTTCTCTATGACTTTGTGATAGTCCTGCCCGTAAGCGTACTTGGCCACTTTGCCGAAGCTGCCCTGGCGAGGTTTCTCATCCTCCGGATGAAAATAATTCAATGCCAGCGAAAGCACCGTTTTGGCCGAAGCCAAAACTTTTTCAGGATGCGCGCGACGCTCGGGTTCGCGACGCATGTATTCCATTGAACCGGCATAGCCGCTGCCAACCCAAGCCAACAGTGCCGTCTCGTGCCGCTGCGGTAGCCAGGCATGCGTGATGCCTACAAGATCAAAACCCGCCTTTTCCAAGGCAAAATGTTTGATCTGGTCGGTGAGTTCTTCTTTAGAAATTTTCAGAACTAACCTCAGAACTTACTGGTTACCGGTCGCGTCGGTACCCTCCACCTGTTGCTGCGCGTCTTGAAGAAGCTTCTGTACGTCCAGAGAGCCTCCTTCGAGATTCGCGCCGGGATTCATGCCGGGAATAACTGGCATGGCGAACTTTTGATAATCGGCTGGGACTTCGAATAGCTGTTCGGACTGTTGCCCATGCTTCACATTCCGGTACTCAACGCCCCAACTTCCGTCCTGGGACTCCACTTTGGCCGGAAGACCCTGCGCGTCCATCCACTGATACACAGTCATGGGTCCGTTGGCGTCCGCATAGCTTATTTTAAACTTGTCCGTCATGCGGCCATCCACCATTTCTTTTCCCATAGGCACGCGCTCAAGTTCTCCCTGAGTGTTCATGCCCGCTTTCGCGGCGGCTGCTGGATCAATTTTCTGCTCCATATACATTTTCTCACTGGGCATGAGGACATAGGATGTTTGACGGTCCAGACGCGAGATTGTGATAGCCTGTGGCATCTCATATCGCAGTTTGTCCCCAGAAGCATAAATTTTTCCGGAGATAGTTTGCCCAGAGGCATGAGTCACCATGTCCGCCGAATACTGCTGCGTTTGGGCCGCTATTGCGACCGTAGCATTAATTCCCATCACGCACATGAATTGTAAAGTTTTCCGGATCATTTTTTCTCCTTTTTTGATTTCAATTTTTATTCTTTTATTCCTTGAGTCTGGTGTATAGGATTTCCATGGCCTTGAATTCCTTGCCATCCGGACCGGCAAGATAGAAAGTGTATGAATTATGATCATTATCGGTGATCGTCCACTCCGAATGGCCAGGACGCGCTTTCTCACCCGTGAGTGGGCATGAGTTTGCCCCCGATTGATTCAAAGTCTTAGTCGATGCATCATACTTGCCCGACACTTCCATGATGCCGGTGGCCATGCTATCCAGCCATACCGAACGATATTCTTCTTTGATATTGTCATAGCCCGTATAACCCAGCCCTTCAAATGGCTGTCCCATCCAGAGACCTTTGGCTTCCTGCCTTAGAAAGCGTCCGCCGAATATCATTGCATTCTCCGCCGTTCCCGACGTTTCTTCCGGCTTAGCGTCCGGCGTCATCCAGAACTTCGAAGCGTAGGACCACTTGCCTGCAAGAGGCTCAAGCGCCTTATGCGCTTGGGACGGAGAAGTGAGCTTCATCATCTTTTCCTTCATCGCTTGATCCGCCGCCGCTTTTTCGTCCACTGCCGCAGCCGCTTTCGGTGCCTCTTCCGCATAAACTGACGATCCCGACATTCCCACCAACATCACCAGCACAAACATACGAGCTATCGATTTCATTACCATCTCCTTAAGTAAGCGCGCATCTTACGACGACACTGTCATCGCACTATTGCCCGCATGATATTCCAAACAACCGTACATTACTCCCATTCAATAGTGGCAGGAGGTTTGGAGCTGACGTCATACACAACGCGATTGACGCCCTTCACCTCGTTAATAATTCGATTCGAAATTTTTCCTAAAACTTCTTTGGGAAATTGAAACCAGTCTGCGGTCATGCCGTCAACGGACGTGACAGCCCTAAGCGCGATAACGTTTTCGTAAGTGCGCTCGTCTCCCATGACTCCGACGCTCTTGACAGGCAACAGCACGGCAAAAGCTTGCCAGATTTTATCATAAAGACCGGCCTTTCTGATTTCTTCGATGAAGCGCACGTCCGCTTCTTTTAAAATCCGAAGACGATCCTCCGTCACAGCGCCCAGTACGCGCACGGCAAGACCCGGTCCCGGAAACGGATGACGGCCAATGAGATAAGACGGCAGACCGAGCTTAAGGCCGAGCTGACGCACTTCATCTTTAAAAAGTTCGCGAAGCGGCTCAATAAGCTTCAACTGCATTTTTTCGGGAAGACCGCCCACGTTGTGATGTGATTTGATCACTGCGGTCGGACCCCCAAACGCAGAACGGCTTTCAATAACGTCCGGATAAAGCGTGCCTTGCGCCAAAAACTTGGCTCCTTTGATTTTTTTTGACTCGCGCTCGAACGCGTAAATAAACTCATGTCCGATGATTTTTCTTTTTTTTTCGGGATCGACGACTCCTTTTAATTTTTTAAGAAAAATTCTATCGGCCTTCGCGATACGAAGATCCAGAGCAAAACGCCCACGAAAGGCCCGACGCACCTCTTTTTCCTCATTTTTGCGAAGAAGGCCATTATTCACGAGAATACAGGTCAATTTTTTCCCGATAGCTCTGGATAAAAGCGCGGCCGCAACGGAAGAATCGACACCTCCCGAAAGACCGAGAATCACGCGGTCGTGTTTTACTTCATCGCGGATTTTGAGCGTCGTCTCATGGATGAAGTTTTCCATGGTCCAGGATTTTTTAAAACCACAGACGCCGAAAAGAAAGTTACGGATCATACCGGCGCCAAACTGACTGTGCACGACCTCCGGATGAAACTGCACGCCATAAATTTTTCTTGCGCGGTCTTCACAGGCTGCGACATGCGTATTTTTTGTGTAAGCGGTTTTCAAAAACCCTTTCGGCAATTTCGCGACATAATCGCCGTGGCTCATCCAGGAAACCGATTTTCTGGGAATTCCTTTAAAAAGATCCCCGCCGCCCGATTGCAGATAAAGTTCCGCGTGGCCGTATTCCCGGTTGCGTGCGCGACGCACAACCCCACCCAAAAGATGCGACAACGCTTGCATGCCATAACAAATACCGAGCACGGGCACGCCCAACGATAAAAATTCTGGATTGAGTTTTGGAGAATTTTTCTGGTAAACGCTGGCCGGGCCGCCCGAGAGAATGACGCCTTTCACATTTTTGGAAAATATTTTATCGATCGAGATAGTGGGAGGAACAATTTCGCAAAACACTTTTGCCTCGCGCACACGCCGCGCAATGAGTTGGTTGTACTGCGATCCGAAATCGATGATTAGGAGAGTTTCCATTTAAAAAAACCTTATCAGACTTTTCACCGGCTCAAAACTTCTCCGATGTATCTTGCATGGCCCATATTTTTTCAGCGAGTCTACGTGTTCGCGTGTGCCGTAGCCTTTGTGCCTGGTAAATCCATATTGCGGATAAATTTCGTCGTAGTAATCCATCATACGGTCCCGCGTGACTTTAGCCACAACCGACGCGCAGGCAATCGAAAAAGACTTTGCGTCGCCATTTACGATGGTAAATTGGCGAAACGGCAGCTTGGGCGATGTATTCCCATCGATCAACAGGCAGCCGGGTGTGTCGCCCAACTTCTCCACCGCCTGCCGCATCGCCATCAAAGTAGCCTGGAGAATATTGATCTCGTCGATTCTATCAGCTTCCACAATGCCAATGCCCACTTGGCATTTGGCCAGGATTTCATCGTACGTTTTTTCGCGCGCGCCCGCCGACATTTTTTTGGAGTCGTCCAACTCTTGAAAAAATAAAAAATCCCTGACGATCACGGCCGAAGCGACGACGGGTCCCGCCAGGGGACCACGGCCCGCCTCATCCACGCCCGCCAGGGATAAAAATCCCCGATTCAGGAATTCTTGATCATGCAGAAGAAGATGCTGTCGCTTCTTCTCGCTTGTTTTCCTCAATTCTCGATTTCTTGCCTGTGGACTTTCTCAAATAGTATAATTTCGCACGGCGCACTTTGCCCTTGCGTACCACTTCGAGTTTCTGCACCGTCGGCGAATGCAGTGGAAAATTTCTTTCCACGCCTTCTCCAAAAGAAATGCGGCGCACCGTAAAACTCTCGCGAATACCGGACCCATTTTTCGCAATCACGATTCCTTCAAAAAGCTGAGTACGGGTCTTGTCGCCTTCCTCCACCTTCACGGAAACGCGTAGCGTGTCCCCAATGCGGAACAAAGGGACGTCTTTTTTCAGTTGCTCGGCCTCAATGGCCTTGATCAAAACATTCATGGTTAAACTCCCCTAAATATTTACTTTTTGCCCTTCAGCTGAACCCTTTTTAAGAGATCGGGTCGGCGCTTGCTTGTTTGGTGACGAGCCTGTTCCTGTCGCCATTCGGTGATGCGCCGGTGATTCCCTGACAAAAGAACCTCGGGAACCTCCAAACCCCGGTAAACCGCTGGGCGGGTGTATTGCGGGTATTCTAGCAGATTTGTGGTAAAAGATTCAAACTCTTTGGAATCCTCGCTTCCCAACACCCCCGGCAAAAGCCGCACCACCGAATCGACCACCACCATAGCTGGAAGCTCACCCTGCGTGAGCACATAGTCCCCGATTGAAATCTCATCGGTAACCAGTTTATCGACCACGCGCTGGTCCACCCCCTCGTAGTGCCCACAGAGAAACACCAGTTCTTTGGAACATGCAAACTG
Source organism: uncultured Planctomycetia bacterium (assembly GCA_964628355.1). Taxonomy (GTDB): domain Bacteria; phylum Omnitrophota; class Gorgyraeia; order 2-02-FULL-51-18; family 2-02-FULL-51-18; genus CAZVNB01. The sequence continues at coordinate 25,505 of CAZVNB010000036.1, forward strand.
CCTTGCCGTTGCCTGGTCAAAACGTTTGCCTTGTGGAGAAAGGTAAATAAACCGTAGATTCCGCCCGAATTTTTTACGGCCAAAAAGCTTATCAACGGCTTCAAACACGGGCTCAGGCTTCATCAGCATCCCTGGCCCCCCGCCAAAGGGGCGGTCGTCGCAGGTCTTGTGTCGATCGTGCGTATAATCACGAAGATTGTGCACCGTGATGCCCACCGCTTTTTTTTCCACCGCGCGCTTCATGATGGAATGCGATAGAAACGACTCAAACATACCAGGAAATAATGTAAGAATGTGAATATTCATGGAAAATCAGACTAGAAACCGCAGACTGGAGACTAAAGTCTGCTGTCTGTGGTCTGTGGTCTCCGGTCTACTATCTACTTCAGTTTCATTCCCGCTTTTTTTAAAATCGACCGCACCGTTTCACTGGGTTTGGCGCCGTTTTTAATCCAATGTTCAACGCGGGCTGTTTTCACGTTTGAGGTCGCAGGCTCCTTGGACGGATCCCAATAACCCACTTCTTCGATGAAACGGCCGTTACGCGGCGATTTGGAGTCCGTCACGACAAGGCGGTGCTTGATTTTCTTTTTGGTTCCAACACTTTTAAGTCGAATAACTACTGCCATTTTTACTCCTTAAATGAGCGCACGACTTACGCGACCATAGGAAGCGTCAAGTCGTCCGCGTGAATTTATACTCAGGGAGGCGCCCAAGCGCCGAGAAGAGTATTTCCTTACATTTTTTATCTAAAATCTTTTTCGCGGCGAATATTAGCGCCCAGCGATTGAAGTTTGGCCACCAAATTTTCGTATCCACGGTCCAGATGATACACGCGCGAGACATCCGTCACGCCTTCGGCCACCAGGCCCGCCAATACCAGCGCAGCGCTGGCTCGTAAATCCGACGCCATTACCGGAGCGCCGGAAAGTGTCTTGCGGCCACTGACGATCGCGCTGTTACCTTCCAACATGATATTAGCACCCATGCGGTTGAGTTCGCTTACATGCATGAAACGCTCAGGGTAAATTTTTTCCGTGATGACGCTGATGCCCGGCACAATGCACATCAGCGCCATCATTTGCGCCTGCAGGTCAGTCGGGAACCCGGGATACGGCAGCGTCGTCACCGACACCGGTTTTAACACACGCTGACGGCGAATACGCACATGGCCATTTTTTTCATTAATCACCACCCCGGCGTCACGAAGCTTGTCCAACATTGCGCCGAGCATGTTCAGGTTCATGTTTTTGATCGTGACGTCACCCTTGGTCATCGCCGAGGCAATCACGTACGTGCCGGCCTCGATACGATCCGGAATAATCGAATAACTTGCGCCGTGCAACTTTTTTACGCCTTCCACTTCGATGGAAGGCGAGCCCAGTCCACTGATTTTCGCGCCCATCTTCTTCAAAAAATTTCCCAGATCCACCACTTCGGGTTCACACGCCGCATTGTCGATAGTCGTTCGGCCAGAGGCCATGCACGCGGCCATTAGGATATTGGCGGTTCCCAGAACACTGGAACCGAAAGCGCCTCCGAGAAAAACCCGTGCCCCTTTCAACTTTTTGGCCTTTGCCACTACGTACCCATGACTCAGCGTCACATCCGCCCCAAGCGCGCGCACTCCTTTTAGATGTAAATCAATCGGCCGCGGCCCAATAACGCAACCGCCCGGAAATGACACCTGTGCCTGGCCAAAACGCGCCAACAGCGGGCCCAAAAAGCAGATGGAACCACGCATCGTGCTAACTAGTTTGTAAGTCAACACGGGGTTTCTCACGCCTGAGGGATCTACGGCGACACTATTGCCCGAGCACTGCACCTTGGCGCCAAGCGACTTCATGATTTTCATCATCGTCAGAACGTCCGCCACCTGGGGCACGTTCTTGATCACTGAAGGTTCTTTGGATAGAAACGTTGCCGCCAAAATGGGAAGCGCCGCATTTTTAGCGCCGCTGATCTCAACGGTCCCTTCCAGGCGCCTACCTCCTTTAATAACGAGCTTATCCATGCCGTGCGACTAAAATCCTATCAATGCCGTTCAAATCCTTCATAAACTTAAAATTTTTAAACGCGCCGGTTTGCCTTAATTTCTTTGATAAAATTACCGACTGTCCTGCGCCGACTTCGACAATCAACCAGCCGCCTTTTTTAATAAAAAAAGGAGCCTGCCTCAAAAGACATTCGATCGTTTCCAGGCCGCGGACGCCGCCATTAAGCGCAAGTCTTGGCTCTGCCCGGACTTCACGCGAAAGTTTTGGCCAATCTTCCTTGGCCACATAGGGTGGATTGGACACCACAATGTCCCAAAAAGCTTCTTTATTTTTCCCGAAATAACCAAACAGTCGGCTGTGTATTAGCTGGATTTTGTCGTTTAAACCGAAGAGTTCAGCATTTTTGCGGGCAACTTCAAGCGCTTTTACCGATGCATCAAGCGCGGTCATTCTACAAGCTGGTCTCTGCAAAGTCAAACTGAGGGCAATGCAACCACAACCCGTGCCTACGTCGAGAATTTGGGGCTTTTGGCCCGAATAATACTCGTCCAAAATATGAATAGTTTCTTCCACCAAGCGCTCAGTTTCAGGGCGCGGGATCAGCGTGTGCCGGGTGACTTGAAACGTGTAACCATAAAACCCCGCCTGGCCGGTCAGCTGAGAAAGAGGCTTGCCCTTTTTTCGGACTTGTACCGTTCTCTGAATGACACGCTTAGCCACGGGGCTAATTTCCTTTTCTCCTGTATAAAAATCCAGCTTGGTCAAAGCACCAAAATGCGTGATCAGCGTTTCTGCCTCCACATGCGGAGACAAGACGCCTGCAATGGTTAACTCTTTTTCTAGGGTTTTCAAAAAAATAGTATTTTGTCGTACGGTCTGTAGTCTGCTCATTTCTCCAACTCCGCCTGGTAGAGCGCATCCACAAACGGGCCGATTTTTCCTTCCAACACTTCTTCGAGATTGTAAACGGTAAATCCAATGCGGTGATCTGTCACGCGGCGATCGGGATAATTATAGGTTCTTATTTTTTCACTGCGGTCACCGGATCCCACCTGCTCTTTTCGTTGTTTGGCCATTTCAGCGTGTCGTTCATTGGTGATTTTATCAAAAAGCCGCGCGCGAAGAATCTTCATCCCTTTTTGTTTGTTTTTGAGCTGGGATTTCTCGTCCTGACAACTGACAACTAGCCCCGAAGGAAGATGCGTGATGCGCACGGCAGAATCGGTGGTATTCACGCTTTGTCCCCCGGGCCCGCCCGAGCGGAAAACATCGACACGGATTTCTTCGGGTTTGATGTTGACTTCCACTTCCTCGGCCTCCGGTAAAATCGCCACGGTGACAGCCGAGGTATGGATACGACCCTGCGTTTCGGTGGCGGGCACTCGTTGCACGCGGTGCGTGCCGCTTTCAAATTTGAAACGGCCATAAGCGCCGCCACCAACGATAGAAGCGATAATTTCTTTGAAACCGCCAGCCTCATTGGGAGAAGTGGACAGTGTTTCAAATTTAAAACCGCAACTCTGCGCGAATCTCGTATACATCCGGAATAAATCCGCCGCAAATAGCCCTGCTTCGAGGCCTCCGGTGCCCGCGCGAATTTCTAAAATCACATTCTTGGAAAGTGTGGGATCTTCTTGGATCAAGCATGATTCGATGTCATGCGTGATTTGATGATGGCGCGACTCCAACAAAGCCTGCTCGTGCTTGGCCATCTCCAGAAGATCCGGCGGCTGATTTTTGTCGGAGAGAATTTTACGAACCTCGTCTGATTCTTCCTCAACCCTCAGGTAATCGCGGTAAAGCGCCACAATCGGCTCCAGAGACCGAAGTTCTTTGCCGAGCTCGCGCAGGCGGCTCTGATCCTGAGCAATGGCACTATCTTCGAGCAGCTTGTGCGTTTCTTGGTAACGACGCACCTTTTCTTCCACTTTCTTCAGAAACCTCATAGGCAAACGAAAAAGACTTCAGACTGGAGACTGGAGACTATCTCCTTTGGTCTGCGGTCTGCGGTCTGCGGTCTGTAATCAGTCATTTGTCCTTTTTCGCGTAGCGTTTTTGGAATTTTTCCACGCGGCCCGCACTGTCGATGAATTTCTGCTTACCGGTAAAAAATGGATGGCAGCTAGCGCAAATTTCGACGCGGATGTTCTGCTTGGTGGAACGAGTGTGGATCACGTTGCCGCAATTGCAAGTGATGGTGGTTTCCACGTATTTCGGATGTATTTTTTCTTTCATTTTCTTCTCCTTTTCATAATCCATGGGACCTGGCTCCCAAACGCCGGTTTCTTAAGACGCTTTGTTCATGCTTTTCAAAAAGTCCTTGTTCGTTTTGGACTTCGAGACTTTCTCAATCAGAAGTTCCATGGCTTCTGTACTATTGAGCTCGTTCAACACTTTGCGCAATAACCAGATTTTGGCCAGATCTTCCTTCTCGACCAAAAGCTCCTCGCGGCGCGTGTTCGAACGCTTGATGTCGATGGCCGGATAGATGCGGCGCTGGAACAGATTCCGATCCAGCTGCACTTCCATGTTGCCGGTGCCTTTAAACTCTTCAAAGATCACTTCGTCCATTCGGCTGCCGGTGTCGACCAACGCTGTGGCGATGATGGTGAGGCTTCCGCCCTCTTCGATCGAACGAGCGGCGCCGAAAAAACGCTTGGGCTTATGCAGCGCGTTGGAATCCACGCCGCCTGAAAGAATTTTCCCGGAATGCGGCACCGTCGTGTTGTAAGCGCGCGCCAGACGAGTGATGCTGTCGAGCAATATCACCACATCTTTTTTGCATTCCACCAGACGTTTGGCCTTTTCAATAACCATCGCGGCCACCTGCACATGGCGCTCGGGCGGCTCATCGAACGTGGAACTTATGACTTCCCCTTTTACCGAACGCTGCATGTCCGTGACTTCTTCCGGACGCTCGTCAATAAGCAGCACGATCATTACGGCATCCGGGTGATTGGTCGTGATGCTGTTGGCAAGCTTTTGAAGCAATACGGTTTTACCGCTATACGGGGGTGCCACAATCAAACCGCGCTGACCTTTTCCGATCGGTGACAACAAATCGAGAATGCGCGTTGAAACTTCCGTCGGTTGGCACTCCAGCAGCCATTTCTTCTGTGGATACACCGGTGTTAAGTTATCAAAGAGAATTTTCTCGCGGCCTTCTTCCGGCGATTCAAAATTCACCTTGCTCACCATCAGCATCGCAAAATAACGTTCTCCCTCTTTCGGCGGGCGGATCTGACCCGATACGGTATCTCCCGTTCGCAGATTGAATTTACGAATCTGCGAAGGCGACACGTAAATGTCGTCGGGACACGGCAAATAGTTATAGTTGGGAGAGCGCAAGAAACCAAAACCATCCTGCAGGATTTCCAAAACGCCTTCCCCGGTCATCACCCCGTCTTTTTCGGGCTGCGCCTGCAGAATTTTGAAAATGAGGTCCTGTTTTTTCATCCCGCTTACGCCGTTGACTTGCATTTTGTGCGCAAGCTCGATCAGCTCCGACATTTTCATTTTTTTGAGTTTCGCCAGATCAATGTCCATCTTCGGTATTTCCTCCTTAAATGAGCACGCAATTTACGACGACATAATCGTCGTCAAATTGCTCGTGCGAATTTATCCCGGAAGGCCGCGACCTAGCGGCCGAGCGGGATTTCCATAATTTTTAATTTATCCCTAACTCTTAATTTTTTCCCATGTTTTCTTCACCTCGGTTTCCAACTCTTTCAACGACCCTTCATTTTCAATCACGTAGTCCGCCAATTTCACTTTTCTCGATGACGGCCACTGGGAGGCGAGAATTTTTTTCGCAAGAACTCTCGGCACACCCCGGCGCTGGGCACGCATCAGCATTTGTTTTTCACTCGACCTGACAACCACCGTGACGTCAACCAATTTCTCCATGCGCGACTCAAAAAGCAGCGGCACATCCAACACGAGCAGACCTTTTTTGTTTTTCACCTTCTCGATGGCTTTGCATATCTCCAGAATCACCCCCGGATGCGTAAGAATATTGAGTTTTTTGAGTTCTGCCGGGTTTGAAAACACATGTTGCGCTAATTTTCGCCGGTCGATTTCGTTGTTTTTGGAAAGACAAAATTTTCCAAATACTTTCAGTAACGCTTTATAAATCGGCGTTCCTTTACGCGTGATTTTTTTGGCGATCGCATCGGCATCGATCCCCTTTGCGCCCATGTTTTTAAACAGTTGCGTAACCTGACTTTTTCCCGAAGCCAGATTCCCCGTCACGCCGACGACAATCATGGCCGCGATCCTTTGATTGCGGCACGTTGGTCGGGGCTGTGGATAACCCCGTCATCTCCAGCGCTTAAAACCTTCCGATAAAGCTGGGCGTATTTCTCGGCGCTTTTGTCCCATGAAAAATCCGTTTTCATGGCCGTTTTGCGAAGCATGCTCAACCGCGGTTTGTCTTTGAATGCCTTAAGCGCTCGCCGGATCGCAGCCATTAATTTTTCAGGCGTTTGTTCCACAAAAACAAAGCCATTGCCTTTCTCCGGGTGCAAATCCGCATCGATCACCGTATCCGCTAAACCGCCCACGCGCCGTACCACAGGCAGCGTGCCATATCGCATGCTGATCATTTGCCCAAGTCCGCATGGCTCAAAATAGGACGGCATCAGAAAGAAATCAGCCCCTGCATAAACCGCATGCGCCTGGATCGCGTCAAAACCGATGAGAGCCGCCACGCGTTTAGGGTGTCTGGCCGCAAGGTTACGAAATACGGTGCGGTAAACCGCGTCGCCATCTCCCAAAATCACAAACTGAGCGGGCTTGGCAACAAGCTCATCGCAAATTTCGGAAACAAGCTCAAAACCCTTCTGCTCCGCCAGACGCGTCACCATGCCAAAAACAGGGATGTCCGCATCCGCGTCAAAACCACAACGTTTTTGTAGCGCCTCTTTGCAAACTTTCTTGCCTTCAAGGCTCGTAACGCTGTACGTTTTGGCGATGCGTGAGTCCTTGGCCGGATTCCATGTTTCCTGGTCAATGCCATTTAAGATGCCGCGAAGTGATTTCTCTTTTTTTCGAATAACCCCTTCGAGTCCAAACCCAAATTCCTTGGTTTTGATCTCTTCGGCGTACGTCGGACTTACCGTGGTCAAAAAATCCGCAAACAAAAGGCCCGCCTTCAAAAAGTTAATCTTCCCATAAAACTCAAAACCCTCCATCGAAAAAAACGACGGATCAAGCCCCAGATTTCCAAATTGCTTCTGGGAAAAATGGCCTTGGTAGGCAATATTGTGAATCGTCAGCACAGATTTTGTGCGATCGTAAAAACCATCGTTGGCAAAAGTCGTTTTCAAAAGCACCGGCAAAAGCGCGCATTGCCAGTCATGCGCATGGACAATATCCGGTTGAAATCCCAACTCCTTGGCGAGATTCAAAACCTCATGGCAAAAAAATGAAAACCGCTGCAAGTTATCCGGATAATCGCCGCGGTCGTTGCCATAAAGCCCGGCGCGGTTGAAATACTCTTCATGCTTTATAAAATGAATCCGAACGCCCTCGGAAATTTTCTTCTCACAAGCGCCTATGCCACGGTATTTGGGCATCATGATTCGCAGCTGAACGCCATGCCGAGCCAACGCAAGCGGCAACGATCCCGCCACGTCCGCCAGACCGCCGGTTTTCTCGAACGGCGCCACTTCGCTGGCACAAAAAAGTACGTTTAGCGCTTTTTTTTTCAATTGCTGATAGAATCCATATCGACCCAATTCGGACCTGTCTTCACCGACACCGCCATCGGCACACAAAAAGACACGGCCCCTTGCATTTTCTCGCGGGCCAAAATCACAAGCTCACCGGTTTCTGTTTTCGGTCCTTCGAATAAAAGCTCATCGTGCACCTGCAAAAGCATGCGCGTTTGAAAGCGTTTTTTTTTCAACGCTGCGGCAATATTTTTCATCGCAATTTTGATGATGTCGCTGGCTGTTCCCTGAATTGGCGCATTGATCGCCGTGCGTTCGGCAAAACTTTTAACGCGTGGGTCCTTTGACAAAATCTCGGGGATATATCGCCGCCGCTTAAAAAACGTCGAGACAAACCCGTCTTGACGCGCCTTCTCAGTGGTTTTATCGAGATATTGTTTCACGCGTGGGTACCGATCAAAATACGCCTTGATAAAATCCTTCGCCGCCGCATGCGTGATGTCCATATTTTTGGCCAGAGAGAAAGCGCCCATTCCATACAACACGCCGAAATTGACGGTCTTGGCCGAACTGCGCATCGTATCGGTCACTTTGTCTATCTCGACGTTAAAAATGAGACTGGCAGTGTACCGGTGAATATCGGCCCCTTGCCTGAAAGCGCGAATCAGGTTTTCATCTTCCGATAAATGGGCCAACACACGCAGCTCGATTTGCGAATAATCCGCCGAAATCAAAACCGAATCCCGATCTCCAGCCACAAACGCCCGCCGGATCTTGCGGCCCTCTTCGGTCCGGACCGGAATATTTTGCACGTTCGGATCGCTCGACGAGAGCCGCCCGGTGGCGGTCACCGTTTGATTGAAAGACGTGTGCACCCGATGCGTTTTTGGATTTACAAGACCCGGCAAGGCATCCACGTAAGTCGATTTCAGCTTCGAAAGTTCCCTGAATTTTAGTATTTCTTTGGGAAGAGAATGATATTCGGAAAGCTCAACCAAAACACCCACATCGGTGGATGCGCCAGTCTTAGTCTTTTTTACCATAGGAAGGCCAAGTTTTTCAAATAAAATTTCAGCCAGCTGTTTTGGCGAATTGATGTTGAACTCCTGCTGGGCCTCCTTATAAATAAGTGTGGTCAGCGCCGCAAGGCTTTTTTCCATCTCCCTAGACAGCTGGGAAAGAAGCTTTTGATCGACAGCCACCCCTGCCATTTCCATGTCTGCAAGCACGGAAACCAGCGGCATCTCGATTTCTTCGAACAAATCCACGAGGTCATTTTCTTTCAATTTGTCCTTCAGCACACGCGCCAGCCTAAATGTCACGTCGCTGTCTTGACAGCCATAGCGATACAATTTTTCAATGTCCACTTTGTCCATTGTGATTTGGTTTTTGCCTTTGCCAATCAATTCTTCAATGCCCGTGATGCGAATGCCCAGATGCTCCATCGCTATATCGTCAAGGTTGTGATTGGGTTTGGCCGTATTGAGACAATAAGAGGCAACCATGGTATCGAAGTGAACGCCGGCTAGTTCAATGTCGAAATTTTTTAGCACCATGATTTCATATTTTAAGTTCTGCCCGATTTTTAAAATTTTCTCATCTTCGAACAAATTTTTCAAAGCCGGCAAAGCCTGCTTGGCCGGCAGCCAGTCGCCAAAACAGACAAAATAAGCTTCTTTTTCTTTAAACGAAAATGAAATCCCTACCGGCTCGGCCAAAAGAGGGTTCACGCTGGTTGTTTCAAAGTCAAACGCCCAAGTTTTATGCAGCGCAAGTTTCTTTTTCAACTCCTGGAAAGATTTCTTGTCTTGGATCAAATAATAATGAAGTTCTTTGTCCGAAGAATTTTTTTCTTCCTCGACAGGAAGATTTTTCAAAAGAGAACGAAATTCGAACCGCCGATAAAGTTCCGACAGCTTTTCCAAGTTTGGCTCGTGCCTTTTTAAACTTTCCAACGCCACCTCAATCGGCACGTCGCGCTTGATCGTCGCAAGCTCGTGCGACAGGTGCGCCTCTTTTTCGTATTTCTTCAGGTTTTCTTTCAGCTTATCGCCTTTGATTTCGGAGATATTTTTTAATACGCCCTCTAATGACCCATACTCGGCAATCAATTTCATCGCCGTTTTCTCCCCAATGCCCGGAACGCCGGGAATATTGTCCGAAGCATCGCCCATCAGCGCCATGATTTCGACCACTTTTTCCGGACCCACGCCAAAGCGGTTTTTTACTTCCGCTTCGCCGTAAATAAAATTTTCTTTCTGCGGGTTCAACACCCTGGTTTTTTTGTTCACCAGTTGAAGCATATCTTTGTCGCCCGTGACTACCAGAACCTCGTGACCTTTTTTTTCAAGCTGCAGGCACAACGTCGCGATCACGTCATCAGCCTCATAACCTACCTTTTCGTAAATGGGGATATTCATCGCCTGCACCACTTCTTTAATCAGCGGCATTTGCACGACAAGGTCCTCTGGCATCGGAGAACGCTGGATTTTGTACTGGTCATAACGCTCATGGCGGAAAGTAGGCCCCTTCAGGTCAAAGGTCACGGCCACGCCATCTGGTTGTACGTCCTCGAGAATTTTCTCAAGCATCGTGATAAAACCGTAAATCGCGTTGGTGGGCTCGCCTTTTGAGCTGCGAAGCTCGCGAATGGCATAAAAAGCGCGATAACAAAAAGAGTTGCCGTCCAAAAGGATAAAATTCATTTTTTGTCGAAAGGTGCCCTTCTTTGCGCGAGGCTCAGTAACGGGAGGATAGTATCGTGTACAACAACAATAGAATCAGAATAGAACACAGAATATAGAAATCATTGAAATACCAGAAGTCTCCTAACTTTTCGAAAAAACCAGCCTTTTCGACCGTGTTCACATGCGAGAAAAATTGTTCCTGCTTGGGAAAAAGCTCGCGTTCGATGCGCCATTTAATCTTGAGCTCCTCGACTTCCTTTCTCTTGAGTCGCAGAAAAGCTCCGGCCACATGATGAGAAGGGATTTGATGTTTTTGCACCAGCGCGCGCAATTCTTCCTCGCCGATCTCCAAAAGCCCGGCGGCTTCTTTGGTGCTGAGATAATCTTCGTTTAAATATTCGTTGATCTCTTCTTTTTTAATCTCAGACATTTTGAAGAAAACCTATTGGAACGCGCCTGTGGGATAGATCCTTATTTTCCATAAAATGCGCGTAAGCAGCCAAATCCAGCTCGTCCCTTTTTCCCGCCCGGTAAAGCGCCTGGCCCAACGCTGCAATCATCGCCGCATTGTCCTGACAGAGAGACGGGGCGGGGAAAATCACGCGAAAGCCTTCTTTTTTTGAAGCCTGTTCAAACATCCATCGCAAACGCGTATTGGCACTGACACCGCCACCGACCACGCACGTTTTTAGACCGTGTTTTTTCAGCGCGCGTATCGTCTTTTTGACCAGCACTTCGCACACAGACTCCTGAAAACCCGCGCAAAGTTGTTTTTTAATTTTTAAACTCAGGGGTCTTGTTCTTTTTAAACGTTCGACTTGGTAATAAACCGCCGTTTTGATACCACTGAAACTGAAATCCAGTGACTGGTTCGAAAGAAAGGGCCGGCTGAAAAAAAACTTTTTAGAGTCTTCTCCCCGGCTTAAGCGGTCAACCTCTGGACCTCCAGGGTACCCCAAGGCAAGAATTTTTGCAACCTTGTCGAAAGCTTCGCCGGCGGCATCGTCCAGCGTACGGCCTGCGATTTCCACATCCAAAACACTGTTGAGTCGCAGTAAAAGCGTATGCCCCCCCGATACCGCCAAACCCAGAAACGGGAAACGAAGCTTGGGGCTCGACAAAACGCCCGCGTAAATATGCGCTATCACATGATCAACGCCAATCAACGGTTTTCCAAGCGCCAAAGCAAGCGCCTTAGCCGCCGAAAGCCCCACAAGCAAAGATCCCATCAAACCGGGTCCCTGAGTCACCGCGATCAAATCCACATCTTTAAGCGTAGCGCCGGACTTGCGACAAGAGCTCTGGAGGCACTCGAGAAACATTTCCACATGGGAACGGGAAGCGATTTCTGGCACTACCCCGCCAAACTTTTTATGCTCCTTTAGGCTTGAAAACACTACGTTCGAGAGAATTTTTCGGCCATCTTGAAGAATCGCCACCGACGTTTCGTCACAGGAGGTCTCGATGCCAAGCGTGATCATAATGACTCCACCAGTTCCTTTGCCAGTACCAATTGCACGCCGTTTTTTTCCAGCTCCGGCACCATCGTACGGATCGCTTCAAGAGTCGCTTTCTTGTCGTGTCCGATCGCCACGACGCGCCCACGCGAAAGCGCGATCTTTTGAGCTTGGCGCAATTGACTCTGGATGGCCTCGACCGTACCCTGATTGTCAATGAATACATCGCGCTTGGTAAAAGGAATGCCTATTTTTTGGGCAACGCGTCGCCCGACCGACGTCGAAACAACCTGGCTATCGACAAAAAAGAGGCCTTTATTTTTTAAATGATCGAGCACGGTTTTCATCACACGTTCGTCGCTAGTGGCTGCCGAACCCTGGTGGTTATTCACCCCACTCACATGTGGAACGCTTTCGATTGCGCGGTCCAAGTATTCTATGATCTCGGCGTCCGTCGTGGTGGTCAAAATCGTATGCGGCTCTAGTGGTTGAGTGGGACTTTTGGGCTGCATCGGCATGTGCAGCATGACGCCCAGCCCATGGTTAAAAGCTTCCTCGGCAATTTCACGGCTGTGCGCCAAATGAGGAAGAACTGAAAGCGTCATCGGACGATTAATCTCTTGCACATTTTTCACCAGCGCTAGATTATGCCCCCAATCGTCCAAAATAATTGCCATTTTAGGATGGACGGGTCCGGCGATTTTAATTTTTTTTGGAATTGATGACACCGGGAGAGCTTTCTTCGGTCTTGTCCTATGCTGCCAACATCCTTTGCTGACAAAAAAAGCGACCATGAGAACAAAAACAACGGAGAGAAAAATTTTAAGACCACGGTTCATCGAACTTCGTCCTTGGAGAACACATCCTCTTGAGGCGCGCTTTGCATCAATTCGAGCGCGCGCTCGAGCTGTAAATCTTTGCCGTCTTTGGCATCGTTTGCGACCACCACATCCGGTAAAATACCGATTTCATGAATCAAACGGCCATTGGGCGTGTAATAACGGCTGGTCGTAATTCGCACCGCGCTTCCGTCCGACAATGGCGTTAGCGTTTGAATGCATCCTTTGCCATAGGTTTTTGTGCCCAACACAACGCCGATCCCATAATCCTGCACAGCGCCCGCAAGAATCTCGGAGCCGCTGGCGCTGCCCTTGTTCACCAAAAGATAAAACGGGCGAATTTGCAAGGGGGTTTTGTTGTGAGAAACGAATTTTATATTTTTTTGACGTAACCGCCCTTGGGTGGCCACAATCACTTTTTTTTCTGGTATAAAATTTTCGGCGACTTCGACGGCGGCGTCGAGCAATCCTCCCGGATTGTTGCGCACATCCACGATAAGTCCTTTCATCTTTTGCGATTTAAGCGACTCGATCGCCTGCAGGAAATCATGCGCCGTCTGTTCTTGAAATTCAGAGATGCGAATGTATCCGATGCCGTTTGTCAAAAGTTTGGCTTCGCGCACGCCACGCACTTTCACGACTTGCCGCGTCACGGAAAACTCCAGAGGTCGCGTCTCCCCTTCCCGCTGCACGATCAGGCGCAGGACGGTTCCCGGTTTTCCTCTCATTTTACGTACCGCGTCGTTCAGCGTCATGTCTTTTGCGATCCTCTCGTCGATTTTGAGAATCACATCGCCCGGTTTTAATCCCGCCTGATCCGCCGGAGAATCATCCAGAGGTGAAATCACGTGAAGTATGTCGCCTTTTATGCTCACTTCCAGGCCAATCCCGGTAAACTCCCCCTGGGTCTCGGATTTCAGTTCTTGGTAAGCACGCGAATCTAAAAATTGACTGTAAGGATCCAATATTTTCAACATACCGCTCATGGCACCTTCCGCCAAATGCTGCGCCGAAACATCATCCACGTAACTTGTCTGAATCAATGAAAATACGTCCGCAAAAACATTCAATTCCTTTTCAAAACCGGGACGGTTGGGCCACTGCGCCAGCGATTCTTTGAAAGTGAGCGGAAGAAAAGAAATAAGCGCCACAAAGCCGATGAATAGCAGGAAATATTTTTTTACTAGCTTCATGGGACTAAACGCCTTGAAGCTTTCGGGTCATGAGTTCTTTGACCTTACCTGGGTTGGCCTTGCCTTGGCTTTTTTTCATGACCTGACCCACCAAAAACATGGCAGCGCTTTCTTTGCCTGATTTAAAATCCTGCACCACCTTGGGATTGGCTTGGATCGACTCGAGTACCCAAGCTTCCAATAGAACATCGTCAGATACTTGTTCAAGACCGAGCGATTTCATCGCATCTTTGGGACGAAGTTTTTGCTCGACCACCACCGGAAATAACTTGTCCTTGGCCGCTTGGAAACTGATTGCGCCGGACTCGACAAGTTCATCCATTTCAAGCAAAAATTCTTTTGTGAGGCCACAGTCTTTGAATAAGATGGATTTTGCGTTCAAGTAAGCCGCCACGGGACCTGTGAGCCAATGGGCGATCGGCTTGGCACGGGCATTGGTTTTCACGCAATTTTCATAAAAATCCGCAATGTCTTTGTCCAGATTCAAGATTTTTGCGTCATAAAACGTCAGTCCGTACTCTCTGACGAACCGCTCGGCCTTTGCCTTGGGAAGTTCGGGAATTGCCTTTTTTGCTTGGTCAATTTCTTCTTGGCTCACAAAAAAGGGCAGCAAATCAGGCTCCGGAAAATAACGGTAATCATGCGCATGTTCTTTCGAACGCATGGAAAAGGTTTTCTGCCGGTTGTCATCCCACAAACGCGTTTCCTGCAAAATTTTCTCACCGCGTTCCAGCGCTTGGCTCTGGCGCTCAATTTCATACTGCAGAGCGGCTTTGACGGCTTTGAACGAATTTAAATTTTTAATTTCCGCCCGCGTGCCCCACGGGTCCGAGGCATTTTTTCTCACGGAAATATTAGCATCGCAGCGAAGTTGACCTTTTTCCATGTCGCATTCGGAAACACCGGCACATTTTAAAATCGCCTTGAGATTCACGAGATACTCGTAAGCTTGGTCCGGAGATTCCAGATCCGCTTCGCTGACGATTTCGGCCAACGGCGTGCCCGCGCGATTCAAATCCACGACACTGGAGTCCGGCAGCTGGTCGTGAAGCAATTTTCCGGCGTCCTCCTCCAAATGCAGGCGGTTTAATCTGATTTTTTTGGGCGAGCCATTTACTTCGATCTCGATAGCGCCACCTTTTCCGAGCGGATGGTCGTACTGCGATATTTGATAGCCTTTGGGCAAATCCGGATAGAAATAATTTTTACGGTCAAACTTCACGACCGGCGAAGGGGTTCCTCCGAGCGCAAGCACCCCGCGAAGGCCCAGACGGAACACTTCACGGTTCAGCACCGGAAGCGAGCCGGGAAGCCCTAAGCACACGGGACAAATATTTTGGTTCACCGCGCTGCCAAATCGCACCGCACAGGGGCAGAAAATTTTTGACTGCGATCCCAGCTGCACGTGCGCCTCCAGGCCAATGGTCACCAGATATTTTAGGCTCATCCTACATTTCCTAATTTTTTATGAAAATCGGTGCTTTGTTCAAAAGCATGTGCCAGGCGGAAAAGATTTCCCTCGTCAAACGGCTTTCCCAAAAACTGCAAACCCACGGGCAAATTTCCCTTCACAACGCCACAAGGAACGGAAATTGCCGGAATTCCGGCTAGATTGGCTGAAATCGTAAAAATATCGGACAAATACATTTCCAGAGGGTTCTGAGACTTTTCGCCGAGTTTAAACGCGCCGGACGGCGACGTCGGCGTCAAGATCGCATCCACTTTTTTAAACGCTTGGTCGAAATCCTGTTTGATTTTCGTGCGCACTTTCATGGCTTTTAAATAGTAAGCGTCGTAGTAACCGCTGGAAAGCGCGTAAGTGCCAAGAATGATGCGGCGCTTGGCTTCGCTGCCAAAACCTTGGCCGCGTGATTTTTCGTACATTTCCAGCAAAGAGTGCGCGTCTTTCCAACGATGGCCAAAACGCACACCGTCGAAACGCGCTAAATTGGAACTAGCCTCCGATGGCGCCACGATATAATACACATTGACGGCATAGGGCGTATGCGGCAAAGAAAGGTCGATGACTTGTGCGCCCAGTGATTTTAAGCGGTCAATGGATTCATTGATTCGCTTTTCCACTTCCTTGTCCCATCCCGAGGTAAAATACTCCTTGGGCTTGCCAATTTTCATTCCCCGAATATCTTTTCCGAGAAAACTTTCATAATCCGGTACCGGAACATTGGCCGATGTCGAATCCTTCGGATCGTACCCGGCAATGGCCCCCAGTAAAATCGCTGCATCACGCACGTCTTTGGTGATGGGTCCGATTTGGTCCAGACTCGAGGCAAATGCCACCAGTCCATACCGCGACACGCGCCCATAAGTCGGCTTGATACCCACAACGCCGCAAAAAGAAGCCGGCTGTCGTATCGAACCTCCGGTGTCCGAACCCAGCGCCGCAATGGCTGTGTGATCCGCCACAGCCGCCGCCGAGCCGCCGCTAGAACCTCCCGGCACGCGCTCGGGATCACGCGGGTTTCTGGTGGGACCGTAACAGGAAGTTTCACAACTGGAACCAAACGCAAATTCATCCATATTGGTTTGGCCGTAAATTACCGCTCCCGCATCGAGCAGTTTTTCAATCACTGTCGCGTGGTATGGAGAGAAAAAACCTTTTAAAATTTTTGAGGCACAGGTGATCTCCTCCCCCTCGACACAAATATTATCTTTAACCGCGATGGGGATGCCCCACAAACGCGAGTTTTTGTCTGCTTTACGATGCAGTGGTTTTGGCGCGCCCGGATTTTTGTAAGCATGGATCTGCCGCTTGTCGCGGTCTTTTTCGACAATGGCTTTCGAAAGACAGTCCAATACTTGGTGCTGCGTGCATTCATTTTTTTGGTAAAATTCGGCGAGCTGCCAGAGGGTTTGGCGCGAGAAATCCACGGGAGTTATGATTTATCCTCTATGATTTTTGGCACCTGAAAAAAACGTCCTTTGGACTGCGGAGAATGTTTCAGAAAAGCCTCGATCGACAGTGATTGGCCGACTTGGTCTTCGCGAAATACGTTCGAAAGCGCCAGCGGATGGCTGGTCGGTTCGACATTTTCCAGCCCCTTTACTTCATTCAATGTTTCGACAAATGACAAAATTTGCGCCACCTGCGTCTGAAAAAACTGTATCTCCTCTTCGGATAAATGCAACCGGGCAAGCCGGGCAACGTGTCTTAAATCTATGGGACTCATTGGGAATGAAGTACCGACAAAAATTGGCCACCTGCCACCTCTACCTGCCAAGGAAGCATCAAGTCCAGTTTCCGCATCTCATCTAAATCCTTTGGTTTGGCCACGGCCAGCGCCTCTAAAACCGCGTTGGTCGCGATCAGGCTGGCGTGAATTTTAAGATCCAGCGCGATTTTCTCCCGCGCTGCTTTTAAGGACGTCAAATGTTTGGACTCCAAGTCCGTCCATTTTTTCCTGAATTTCGCGCGTTCGGCAAGACGGTATTCGGCGGGCGGAAAATTTTGAGAGTTTTGAATCAGCTGATCGATCATTTCCCGATATTCTCCCCTGACGTTTCGTGGCGCTTCCTTCCACTGCCCGATGTCCTGGTCCGGATGCGCTTGGGTCCATTTCGCGATTTGTATTAAATATTCCGAATTTAATATCTTAAAAGGCGGTTTGTCACGCTCTTTAGCGACAGCCTCGCGCCAATGCCACAGTTGATACAATA
This sequence comes from uncultured Planctomycetia bacterium, assembly GCA_964628355.1. Classification (GTDB taxonomy): domain Bacteria; phylum Omnitrophota; class Gorgyraeia; order 2-02-FULL-51-18; family 2-02-FULL-51-18; genus CAZVNB01. Next base: position 43,025 of record CAZVNB010000036.1, read on the forward strand.
CCGTCAACGCCTTTCCTTTTAAATCCTTTGAACCTTTGATCTGCCAATCCAGCGACGCGTCAGAGTCCTGCGGCCTTAAAACTTCAAGCCCCTGCAAAAGCTTTGCGCAGTGCTGGCGATGCCACTCCAGGCGGCCGCTGTCTTTGAGCTCCATTTCCATCGCATCGCGGATCGGTTTCAAATAATGCGTGTCGTTGGCCGCGTATACCAACAGCTTTTCTTCCAGCGGCCTCTTGGACCAGTCCGCCTTTTGCTCCGCTTTTGAAAGCCGCAGACCGCAATGACGCTCGGCCAGATTCACCAAACCCATTTTGGGATAACCCAAAATCTGCGCGGCAATCATCGTATCGAAAATTTCGCGCGGCTTAAACGGATAAACTTTTTTAAACAACCGGATGTCCGAATCCGCGGCCTGAAATATCAACGTCTTTTCGGCTATCATCCGCAAAAATGGCGCCAGATCCAATCCCGCCAACGGATCGATCACATAATCATCCTCTGCGATGCTCACTTGCACGAGCGACAGTTTTTCGCTGTAATGGTGAAGGCTGTCTGCCTCCGTATCGACTGCGGCCCAAGTACTTTTTGAAATTTTGGCGCTGGCTTCATCCAAAAGGGCGACGGTATCGACGTATTTCAAAGGCGGCTGTCTCGGAGCGTCGGATACTTCCTGTCTTTTTCTGAAAGTAGAACCGGCTCATCGATTTTAGGCCAGGCGATGCCAATCGTAGGATCATTCCATAAAATGCCGCGTTCATGTGTCGGGGAATAAAATTCGGATGTTTTATAAATAAACTGCGTGTCATGCGCCAGCGACAGAAACCCGTGCGCAAAACCGGCGGGAATAAAAAGCATATTTTTTTTCTCCGCACTCAAGACGTGTCCCACCCAACGCCCGAATGTTTTTGACTGCCGACGTATGTCCACCACCACGTCGAACGCTTCTCCTTGCGTGACGCACACGAGCTTGGCCTGTTCTTTGGGCGCTATCTGATAGTGAAGTCCACGCAGCACCCCTTTCGAGGAGCCGCTATGATTGTCCTGCACAAAGTCCACGTGAATTCCTTTTTGTTCAAAAAGATCCTTGCGGTAACTTTCGAAGAAAAAACCGCGGCTGTCCCGAAACACCTCCGGCTCGATCAAGATCACTTCCGGAATTTCCGCGGGAATAAATTTCATAGAAATTATTGCACCTGTATCGAAATGGCGTTTTCTATTTCAGCGCAAGCCTTCTCAAGCGCCGCATCGGACAACTCATTCAAGCGCACGTGAACCAGCCAGCGCGCCTTGGACTCCAACGCCTGAAAATCTCCCATGGCCTGCGCCAGTTCAAGCTGCCCAAACGTATAAGACTGCTCAGGCACCGCAAAATCCTCCACGGGAGGCGCTGTGATTAAAATATAAACGCCGTTGTTCGCTCCGCCTTTGTGCAGCTGGCCGGTGGAATGCAAGTAGCGTGGCCCGAAACCCAGCGTCGAGGCCAAATGGGTTTTGCGCCGGATCCTGTCGCGCAATTTCATAAGACGCTGACGAATATTTTCTCGATCCGGAAGAAACGCAAGAATCGCCGCATAGTCACCGGGTTCGGCGTTCTCCCAAAACTCCTCCAGCGGTATTTCCGTCTGCCGCACCAACACATCGCCGCCGGACTTCACGTGATCCAAAAATTTCTTCGTGCATTCTTTGGCCGCTTGCACATCCGGCTGATCAAACGCGTTGATTTTCATGAGCGCGCAGGCAATGGCCGTTGCCATCTCCCACCGAAAAAATTCACCTCCCAAATCGGACGCCTCCTTAAGGCGCAAGGTTAAAACGGGATGGCCGGCTTTCTCGATAGCCGACAAACCTAAGAGCAGTTTGTCATTGGGCTCGGACTCTAAGACAATCGCCACAAAAAAACGGTCAAGACCGTAAAACTCTGTTTTTTCAATTTCCTCTCGCACCACCGGCACAATCCCGACCCCTTCCTTGCCGGTGCTTTCCGCCACTAGTTGTTCCACCCAGTCGCCGAAAGACTCGAATTTTTTCGAAGACAGCAAAGTCAATTTATCTCGTCCGGACTCCGCGAGTATCGCCATGCCAAGACCCAGCACAAGCGCTGGGTTTTCTGAGGAAGCTATTTCAAAAGAACAGGTCTGCATCATTTTTTCTGCACTTTCGAGAATCACCGCCGGATCCGCCCCGATCACGCAGGCCGGAACCAACCCAAACACTGTCAACGCGGAAAAACGACCCCCCACGTCGGACGGCGCGAGAAACACGCGCGCAAAACCCAGTTCTTTGGCCATCTTTTCCAGGGTCGTGCCCGCATCGGTGATCGCGATAAATTGGTGGCCCGGGCTTGGCAGATTTTGCTTTTTAATAAGGTCAAAAAAATATTTGAATGACGAAATAAGTTCGATAGTTGCGCCCGATTTACTTGAAACGATAAAAATTGTTTTCGAAAGGTCTATTTTGGCTTCGATATCTTTGATGCGCGCCGGGTCCGTGCTGTCCAGAATAACAAGTTCTGGATAGCCGGGCGCATTTCCTAAAATGGTCTGCATCACTTCGGCCGCCAGACTTGATCCGCCCATACCCAATAAAACAGCGTGCGAATAACCCGCTTGGCGCAGGTCCTGTTGAAAAACTTGCAGATCTGCTAAATGATCTTTCATCGCTTTAGCGCTATTGAGCCAGCCAAGACGCTCCCTAATTTCTTTATGAAAAACCGCGTTCTTGGTCCATAGCGTCGGATCTTTTTCCCAAAGACGCTTCGTCAGCGATAATTTTTGGCTTTTTTCCATCCATTCGTGGATTTGGCTTTCGTAAATTCCCCAGAAAGCGGTATTTTCCGTCAATGAACTTTTCATCCTCTTTTTTCCTTGATGCGTTCAATGATTTTAAGATAAGCCTCATTAAACAATTCCACGCCCGCTTTTTCAAGTTCTTCGGTGACCTTCGACAAAGCGATTTGGGCAAACGCGAGCTTCTCCAAAATTTTTTTTGCTTCTTCCAACCCTTCGATGAGCGTTTCGGAAACTTCCCCATGATCGCGAAAAGCATCCAGTGTCGCAGGAGGAATCGTGTTCACGGTGTTGGGTCCTATCAAAGATTCCACGTACAACACGTCGCGGTACGCCGGATTTTTAGTGCCCGTGGACGCCCAAAGCGGCCGCTGCACCTGCGCGCCCTCGGACTTAAGCCGGCGAAATCTTTCCTGCGTAAATATCTCTTCGAATTCGGCATAAACCATTTTTGAGTTGGCAATGGCCACCTTGCCGAGCAATTGGCGAAAAAGTGCTGTTTGAGCGGGATCTTTCGAGTAGGTGATTTTTTCCTCGAGAATTTTATCCACCGCCGTGTCGACACGGCTGACGAAAAAACTGGCCACGGAGGCGACTTCTTTGATGGACTGTCCCCGATCACGTCTTATTTCAAGACCGGAAAGATAAGCTTCCATCACCTGGCGGTAACGCGCCACCGAAAAAATAAGCGTGATGTTGACGTTGATCCCCTCGGCTATCGCCGTCTGGATCGCGGGAATTCCCGGGGCCGTTGCGGGAATTTTAATCATCACATTGGGACGATCCACAATCTTAAAAAGTTCGCGCGCTTCACGAATCGTGGCTTGGGTGTCGTAAGCCAGCAAAGGACTCACTTCCATCGACACGTAACCATCATGGCCCACGGTGCGCTGATAAACCGGCAAAAAAACATCCGCCACTTCCTGCACGGCTTGCACCGCCAGCGACTGGTAAATCTCTTCATCTCTGAAGCGCTTTGCCAGTTCATGCACCGTGCCGTCCACTTTCCCGCCCGCCAGCGCCTTTTCGAAGATGATAGGATTGGTGGTCGCACCGCGCAAACCGTCCTGGCGGATCATACGATCAAATTCTTCGCGCGAGATCAACCCGTCATACCAGATGCTTTGGCCGAGCTTGACCACTTCTTTGAGAGGATTTCGTAACATTTTTGCCATGGTCATTTTTTTCTCCTCGATTTTTACAATAGCTTCCCAAGATCCTTTGCGGCGGTCACCGGCAACTGGCAAACGTGATTGCGGCAAACATAAGCCGACGCCTTCAGTGCCGCCGGGACTTGTTTATCCTTCAGCATAACAATTTTATTGGGTAAAAAACGAGAAAAAATCTCGTGCAACATCGATTGCATTTCCGGGTCTTTGGGACTTCCCGACAAAACAATTTCATCGGTGGGGCCGAGGGTGAAATCAAGCGCGATGAGCATTTGAGGATAGTTGGCGGGATCTTGCGACAATAAGCCGGAAAAAGCTTGCAGCGTTTTCCCCGCGTATCCTTCATACTTCAAATCACCGGTAAAACGGCTTAATAAAAGAAGGTCCAACACTGCCATTGAATTACCCGAAGGCACGGCCCCGTCATAAAGTTCTTTGGGCCGGGCAACCAGCCGTTCGGAATCTTCCGATGTCAGAAAAAAACCATCGTTAAGTTCGTCCCAAAATTTCTCTATCATGCCCTCGGAAAGTCTTTGGGCCTCTTGGAGCCATTCGGCGTCGAACGTGGCTTCATAAAGCGCCAAATACCCGTAAATGAGGAATGCGTAATCGTTCACATTCGCTTGGATGCCTGCCGAGCCGGCGCGGTAGCGATGCAAAAGATTTCCGTTTTGATCGGTAAGTTTTTCTCGTATAAAATGTCCACTTTTTTTGGCGATTTCGGCGTAACGTCCCTCCTCAAGCACTCGCGAAGCAAATGCAAATGTAGAAATCATAAGCCCGTTCCAATCCGTCAATATTTTGTCGTCCAAATATGGCGCAGGACGCTTGGCGCGAACCTCCAG
>CAZVNB010000037.1:0-15850 GCA_964628355.1 uncultured Planctomycetia bacterium
TGTCTCCGGGTTCGGCGCATCTTCGAGCACTGGAATTTTGGTGAGCGGTGTGCCTGCGTCGCGAAACGGCTTGAGAAGATCCATCACCAGATCCTTTTGGTTGAGCGACACCATGTCGTATCTCGGGTCATCATGTTTCAACGCATCCGTGGGACAAACTTCGATGCACAGCGAGCACAGCGAGCAGAGCATGTAGTTTACCTTGAAATCGGTGAGCACGCGTTTGCCATCCGTAGCGCTTTTTTTTGCTACCAGCGACATGCAGCGCGAAGGACAGATTTTGATGCACGCGTTACAGGCGATACATAAGTGATCGCCTGTTTTTTTGGAGGTGACAAAATCAATGGGACCCTTAAAGCGCTTCATCACGATGCGTTCTTTAGGATAAATCACGGTCACGGGTTTTTTAAAAAAATAACGGAGCGTGATTCCCATGCCCACCAGAAGGCTGTAAATGCCTTCGAATAGTTGTTGCAGGTACTTTAACATTTAGACGCTCTCTTGGCTCGCATCGGTCCCGCGCTCATTTAAACGCTGCCTGTAGTTGCATAAACGTGGCCGTCAAAAGAAGATTCAGTATGCCAAACGGAATCAAAACTTTCCAAGCAAAATTCATGAGCTGGTCGCTACGAAGACGCGGAAATGTCCAGCGCACCCAAATGACAAAAAATACTATCACGTATGTTTTTAAGAGAAGCCAAAAAGGTCCCGGCAACAGCGGACCGTGCCAGCCTCCGAGAAACAATGTGGCTGCGATCGCCGAAGAAATGAAAACGGCCGTGTACTCCCCCAAAAAGAAAAGCGCAAATCGCATGCCGGAGTATTCGGTGTGAAATCCGGCCACCAGCTCCGATTCGGCTTCCGGAATATCGAACGGCGCGCGATTGGCTTCCGCCAAACTCGAACAAAAGAATATGAGGAAGGCCAGTGGCTGCGTGAACACAAACCAAGTTTTGTCCTGCGCCAGAACAATGTCGGTTGTTTTCATGGCTTGCGCGGAAATGACGACACCCATGGTGGCCAGCAAAAGAGGGATTTCGTAGGAAATATTTTGAGCCACGGCGCGCATGGAACCCAGCAGCGCGTATTTGCTGTTCGAGGACCAGCCAGCCACGAAAATGCCGATAAAACTGATGTTTGTCAGGGAAAATACCAGAAGAAATCCGACATTCAAGTCGCGGATGATCACGTGTTTGGACAAGGGGATCACCAAAAATGCCGACAGAATCGGAGCAAATACCAAAACAGGTGCCAACAGATACATGAACTTATTGCTTTCGGCGGGAATGATGAGTTCCTTGCTTAAAAGTTTGACGGCGTCGGCGATCGTTTGCAATGTCCCTTGCCAGCCCACATGCAGCGGGCCCGGTCGTCGTTGAATGCGGGCAGCGATTTTCCTTTCCATCCAAACCAAAAACAACGTATTCACGGAGATGAAAAGAATGACGCCGACACAACAAAGAATGATTTTCATGGCTTCCAGCAGCATCGGGTTCATGCGAGCGTTCTCATCGGTCGATCTCGGGCAAGACGATATCAATGCTTCCGAGCACCGCCACCACATCCGAAATAAAAATGCCCGGCACCATATCGATCAGTGAATTTAAATTTGAAAAAGACGGCGTGCGTAGTTTCATGCGATATGGATTCAAACTGCCGTCACTTACGAGATAAATTCCGAAAGTGCCTCTAGCTGATTCTACGGCCGAGTAGTATTCGCCCTTGGGCACATTTTTTGGCAGCTTGCCGGCCGTAAAAGGTCCGGAGGGAATTTTATCCATCAGCTGCGCGACAATCTTCAAGCTTTGTTCCATTTCTTTCATGCGCACGAGATAGCGCGCATAAACATCGCCGTCGTTTTGCGTGGGCACTTCGAAATCCAGTTGGGGATAAATGGAATAAGGATCGCGCCGGCGTTCATCCAGCGCCACGCCCGAGGCTCGCAGACAGGGACCCGTGACTCCGTAGGCGATCGCGTTTTCCTTTGTCAGAATGCCCAGCCCTTGCACGCGATTGCGGAAAATAATGTTTTTGCCGATTAGGTTGTGATATTCGCGGAGGCGTTTTTTGAAATCCGGGATAAATTTTTTAATCGCGGGAACGAACTCTTCGGGAATATCATGGTCCACTCCTCCAAAGCGAAAATAATCATACGTGAGGCGTTCGCCGGTGGCCATTTCAAGAATGTCCAAAATTTTTTCACGATCATCAAAACAATAAAAAAAAGGCGTCATCGCGCCCAAGTCCATCAAAAAAGTGCCCAGCCATAAAAGATGGCTCGCGATGCGATTGAGCTCGGTCGTGATGACGCGAATATATTCCACTCGTGCCGGCACTTCAACGCCCATCGCTGTTTCAACCAGCCGAGCGTAACCGAAGTTGTACGCCATGGCCCCCACGTAGTCCAGGCGGCCGAAATTTGGCCAGCAGCCGAGGTAATTTTGGATTTCCATCATTTTTTCATGATGACGGTGCGAGTAGCCAAGAATCGGCTCGGCATCCAGAACCCGCTCGCCTTTCAGGTGAAGCAGGATTCTCAAAACCCCATGAGTGCTGGGGTGTTGGGGACCGAGGTTCAGGTAATAATCTTTATTGTTTTGCGTGATGGATTTGGGATAGGCGGCCACAAAGTCCTTGGCGTCTTCCTGAATCAGTTTCAAACTTTGAACGACGTCCGCGCCTTTGGGCTCGCCCTTAAAACTTTTAAGAAGAGGATGAATTTGGGAGCTTTCGGGCAGCAGCAGTTTTTTGAGATTGGGATGTCCCTCAAAGTCGATGCCAAACATTTCGCATACTTCGCGCTCAAACCATAGCGCCGATTTGTAAATCAAGCTCAGACTCGGCGCGCGATTGGATTCTTTTGCGACGAGAATTTTGACGCACGAACGCTGTGAAGGTTTCCAGGAATTAAAATGATAAACAACTTCCAAGCATTCCGAAAAATCAACCGCCGTCAGCGACTCGAGAAAATAACCTTGATTTAAAAATTCTTTGGCCGCATCGCGGATTTTGGATTGGCTAACCAGCGCCTCAAATACAATGCCCGAGGTTTTGGGATCCTTGTCGGTAAACTCTTGCGGTTTTGCGTATTCCAAAAGCCAATTCTTCATATTTTTCCGGCAGGGGGCGTTGGCGGCGTGGATACCACCGGAGGTTTTCTGAATTCTTCGCGTGAAATCGCGTTTTTATATTCGGCGGGGCGCGCGTCCTGCGCGTCTTGGACAACAGCCGGAGACATCACCCCTTGTGTCTTGCCTTCGGTGATCAGTTTTTTTAATTCAAGAAGTCCCGCAATCAGCGCCTCAGGTCTCGGGGGACATCCGGGCACGTAAACATTCACCGGAATAATTTTGTCTATCCCTTCCAAAATACCGTATTGTCCCGGAAATTTAAACGGTCCGCCGGCAGTCGCGCAGCCGCCGAAAGCAATGACGTATTTGGGGGATGGCATTTGGTCGTAAAGAGTTTTGATGCAAGGAACCATTTTTCTGGAAATGGTGCCGGCGACAATCATCAGATCCGCTTGGCGCGGCGAAGGACGCGCCACCCCAAAACCAAAACGATCCAAATCAAAACGAGACGCACCCGCAGCCATAAATTCGATGGCGCAACAGGCCAAACCAAAGGTCAGAGGCCACAAGGAGTTGGCGCGCGCCAGGTTTAGCGCCTCTTCGATTTTAAAAAAGTTCACCAGACCCGGAGGCGGCATTTGCGTATTTAAATAGGCGGGATCTTTGTTTATTTCCATTCAAAAAGCCCCTTTCTCCAAGCGTAGAAAATAGCAAAAGACAGAAGAATGAGAAAAAACGCCAGTTCAAACAGCACGGTAAAGCTCATCATCTGGCGGTATACCGTCAAAACCGGAAATAGGAACGCAACCTCCACGTCAAACGCGATAAAGATCAACGCGAAAAGATAATAACCGATGTCGAATTGGATCCAGGCACTGCCGATGGGGACCTCGCCGCTTTCATAAGGCGACTTCGCCTGAGCCCCGCGGCTTTTAGGACTGATCAGAAGAGGAAGAAAGTAATTTAGGATTACAAAGACAACGCCGATGACAAGAAAAACAAGAACATAGGAATAATCACCAAGCAAAGACATGCAAACTCCGAACGTTTATGGCGGTAAGTATACAAAAAAATATGCGGGCAAGTCAACCCCGCAGTTAATTGTTGTAACGTATTTAAGCGCAATATATTACAGACTTCCTGAGATTTGTATTCGACAGAGTTCGTCAGGTATAATTTACACCGGAACACCTAACTCTAATAAATTGAACTTGTTAAGCAAAATTTTATGGCAAAAAAACAAAAATTTGCGTTTAAATTTATAGCCTTTTTTTTGGCTTTTACAATGATTTTATCCGACGCGCTATACGCGGCGCCGGTGGAGCGTTTTTTGGACAACCAGACCCCGCTGCAACTGTTGCTGCAAGATCCCGGCAAGTTCGAAGCGCCGCTTAATTTTTCCACTCTGAAGGAAATTCACAAAGGAAACGCAAACACATTCATCATTCACATTCAGGATGCCCACGCCAACTTGAGTGGTCAGCAAAATTTGGCCAATACGCTGGATGCGTTGATGAAAAAATATGACGTGCGCCTTGTTCTCGTGGAAGGTGGAAGCAAAGACGATTCATTGACGGCGCTTAAAAAAATGGCCCCCGCCCAGGTCTGGAAAAAAGTCTCGAAAAAATTCCTGTTCGAGGGAAAAATATCCGGCGAAGAATATTTAAATCTGATTTCCGACCATCCCATGAAAATTATGGGCATCGAGGACAAAGAGCTTTACATGACCAGCCTCCAGGCTTACACGGAGCTGGCTGAAAAACGAGAAAAAATCCTTGTCTATTTAACAAAACTCGAAAACGCGGTGGAAAAACTGAAGAACAAACTCTATCCGGCGGAGTTGTTGGAGTACGAGAAAATTTCACCGGATACAGGACACCGGACACAGGACAAGAGTTATGAGACCGGCTTCAAAAAACTCGTCCAGTTGGATCAAGCGGACGATCAGTTTACTGACTTGCCGAACGTTCAAAGGTTGATTGCCATTCAAGACAGAGAAGCGCAGATCGATTTTAACTTCGCCAATCTTGAACAGGCGGCGCTGATAGAGCAAATAGCCAAACGTGGCGGACGGCAAGAGCTTGAGCGGTCGCTTTCAGGTTTTTCAAAAATAAAAAATCAAAGAGCCTCACAGTTGAACTTTGTTCAGCTACTTTTCAAAACCGCGCTGGAAAAAAATATTTCCTTGGAAGGCTATCCCCATCTGATGCGTTACCGAGAGTATTTGGGCAGTTTTTCGGAAATCGATTTTGAACGATTTTTTGACGAACGCGAACGTATGGAAGACAAAGTTTATCTGAAATATTTAAATCGCGCCTTTGCCCAATCAAGTAACGTTTTGTTGCTTCGCAGCATCGACCGGTATCTGGCGCTTCTTGAAACGGCTTATCGTATCCAGATGTCGACAAAGGAATTTGAACAGCTTAAAATCAATGCGCCTGATTTCGACGCAGTGGCCATGGTCGCTTTCTTAAACCGGCTGTTGGGCGAAAACGGTTACATCCAAGACATGATGACGTATTCACCGGCGCTGGAGGAAGGCAAGGAATCTCTCAAGCGTTTTTATCAGTCAGTCGGCGAACGTGATTTTGCTTTCATGCAAAACGCCCAACGGATTTTGAGCCAAGAAAAAGAACGGGTGGCCGTATGGATTGCCGGAGGCTACCATACCGAACATTTAAAACAGCTTTTCAAAGAGAAGGATTTTTCTTATGCGGTCCTGACGCCGACGGTGACCGCCCAGACAAGCCAGTCCAAATACGAGAAAGTGTTGCTTCAGCCGATAAAAAAAGAAGTAAAAACTGTCATCGTAAACGGCGAACGTCACGAACAGAAAGAATGGAGTAGTATTCGCGGGCAAGCGCTTGTTGAAAATAACGTGCGCCTTGCGGAGCTAATCCAGAGTGTCTCGGGACTGTCCGAGGCTTTGCCTGCAGCCGTTAGTAGTCAGCAGTCAGTAGTCAGGCAAGGGCAGAATAATCCCCTGATACCTGACTACAGACTACGGACTATTGAAACAGGCGCGCGATTATCAAAAAACGATCTCCCAGAAAATGATCCTCCGGATAAAAAGCACACCGAAGGGATTTTAAAAGAAGCTAAATCTTTTGGCTCCGTGGATGCGCCGTTCACCGATGAAGAGATGAGAGTAGCTCTTGAACTTCATAACAATTTATTCGAGAATTTATCCGGCCAGGTGGCATTTAACGCTTACCGGCTGGTCACAGCGCTGGAATTCCGCATGGAGTCAACGCAGCCATACACGAAAGACGAGATGGATTTGTACGAACGCGCGCTTAAAAAGCTCGAGGTGGACGTCGCTTCATCGGAGGCTCAAACAAGTTCGCCGGCTCTTTTTCAAAGAATTGTAAAGCTTCGTAAGCGTTTTGACGACCAAAACGAATCTTCCGGCGCGCGATTGGCCCAGACCTACCTAGCAAAACGTATTGCAGAGCAACTGCTCGGCCAAACGGCAGGTCCTGTGTCTCTAATCGCCACGGACGGCGAAGAATTTTTACTGACGTATGTGCCTTTAAAAAACGGGAATTTTGCGATTGAAATCAGCCATCGAGGGGATCAGGTGGGGTATTTGGAAACGGAGCTTGCCGGCAACGTAGTCGGGTCGGTGCATTATGAGCGAAACCGTTTTTCCGAAGCGGAAGAGCCTATTTTTGTTTCCGAACGATACCGAATGGATTATAAGGGGCTCAACTCGGCTCTAGCGGCCGTTGCGATGCACATTGCACGCACCCATGGCCACTCGGAGTTTCGTGCCGTTTCCGTCAACAACCAGCAGGCAAGAGATTTTTATCTCTATTTGGGGTTTGAGCCCGTGGGCAAAGGTGGCAAAGAATATCGCTATGATTTTCAAAAAGGGGACAGCCAGGATAGCTCTGTGCTCAATCAAATAAATATCGAACGCAAGCCCCAATGGCTCTTTTACAAGGTACAGGATGTCAAGCCGGGCGAAAAGGGTGGGCGTATTTTCGTGGTCCATAGACACGAAACGAAAAAAATTTCTCGCTCGATCATCACTTTTGAAGGAAACACGCATATCGATCTTTTCATGTTGGGAAACCGCCAGCAAAAATTTTTAGAACAATTTGGAATCAAGTATCTGGAATCCGGGGACATGCAGTGGCCTGATCTCAAGGAGCTGAATGTCAGAATAAAAAACGCGAATGTTCCTCATCGGTTCGAATTTGTCCCGGCTGATAAAATTCTGGGCAATGAGCAGTACCTGGACAAGTTGATGGAAAATAAAGTTCCCATGGCCACAAAAGGCGCTGAGTTTTTTCACGACATGAATTATCACTTGCTTTCATTTTTGCTACTGATGTATTCACCGGAGGTTGTCGAGATCATGCAATCAAGAATCCGGCTAATTCGCGAATACGGGCGGATTGCCAATGAATCGGGCAATGAAGCTTGGCGGGTTCAATATGAAAAAGAGGTCAATCATTACATGAACACCGTTGAATCGATGATGGCGGAAATTTTGAGGGCTTTGGCAGACGACTCCAGTATCACGCAAGGCAAGATTCACTCGGCGATCTATGCGCTCACCGGCAGAGGCCAAAGCTCTCGGCCGTTTGTTCGCAATTTCGTTCTCCAAGCATTTTTGGATCCACAGAGTCCTGAGAAGGCCTCGAGGAAAGACAGAGCATTGCTCAAAATTGCGTTCGGTGGCAATGATTCCTTGATGCTCAAGCTCTTTTGGCTGTCAGTCTCCGGAATTAAATTAAAAAACTGGTCTGAGACATTGCGCGATCCGTCGCCGGCGCTGTCTTTTCTGAATTTTAGTCCGGAAAATATTCAAATTCTTCGCCGGATTCGAAATGAAGTGTTTTTGTCTCCTACGCCAAAGATTATTTCCGAAACCCAAGCCGGCGTGATTGCCCAACGGCTGCTGGATTTGGCGAATGCCTCCGGCGCGCGGCTGGCGGAATCAAAACTTACCCAATATGCCCCGTGGGACGCACGCCAATTATTTTCACATTTGTTTCCATTGCGTTTGCCGGTTGCCATTCAAAAACAACTCACGGATCAGGGTCTTTCAGCCCAGGACATCGAAGTCATTCTGCGGCAATCGGCCGAACCTATGTCCTATCGTTACATTTATGACTATGAGCTTGGCATCCAAAAAATTCGTCAAATCATAAACGGTTTTCCGGGACCAACTCTGCTGGTTATAGAAGGCGCGGCCGGTTCTGGCAAATCCTATTTGTCAAACAGGTTGATGGAGGGATCGGATTTGGGGTTAAATCCCAAAGATATTGCAACGGTGATCGAAGATGACATTCTTCCCATGGACTATGATGCCAATGAGGTTAGCATGATGACATCGAGACTGTTGTTCGCTGGGGAACAAAATCCAAAACTTATTATTTATGACGGACATATGTTTACCGGTAGTTGGGGAGCGACCAATGTATTTGACGGGGTCAGAAACGTATTGAAAGAATTTAATATCGTGAGAGTTGCAGTGAAAACCATTAGGAAGGGTGCGGACGGGTTTTATACGATCAACGGTGGTTTTCAACCGGCCGTCAGGTTTTCAGATCCTTATGGTTGGGCAAAACTTCAAAACATTAAAAGATACATCGAAATAACTCCCGATTATCTATTGAAGAAATCTGTCCAGGGCGCGCGGTTGGCGGAGCTCGGAAAGTTTTCCAGGCTTTTTCGTTTTACGCTGGCGGCATCGGTCTTTTCCGTGGGGCAATCTTTAATCGTTCAAACTGTCAGCTTTGCCGCGGATCGAGCAGCAAATTTGGCAAAACCGGAACTCACAGCAACCGTTTATCAGCCAATCGATCGTAATGAACTTAGCAGGCTTTTGGAAGGCTTATATTCCCAAAGCGGTCAAGAAAGACAGCAAGTTTTTCAGGAGGTAATGAAAATTTTTTTACGTCATCCCGAGATCCAACAAGAAACCCTCGAATATTTTTTACGAGAGAAAAGTTTTTATGAAGATGCGTCTGACCCCACCATGTCTTTTTTCTTTAAAGAAAAAGCCGAAGCACTACTTAATGTTGCACCGAATCGGGTGGACATTCTGTGGAATTTATTCCAGAGCTCTAGTTACGAAGAAGTGCGCATGGAAGCTCTCAAGCTTCTTAGCACAACTTACCTTAATTCTTTTGTCGACTCTCCGCAGACCTACCAACGTGCGGTGTTTAACGATTTGATACAAGCCGCCAAGCGGCAAGAGTCATCGCGTGAAGCCGTAAAAATTTCCAAGGCATTGATAGGAGATTTAGCAGATTCTTCCCACATAAAAGATATTTTCATCCGCGACCTCGTTGCCGATGGAGGTCTATCAGGTCTTCTTATGGAACACGAAAGCGACGCGTTGGATCAGTGGCTAAGACAGGTGACGACTTCTCAAGAACTTTGGGACTGGGCTCGTTCTCGGGATACGTCCGTCAGGATCTTGGTTTTGAAGAAGATTGTCGATTGGAAGGACTCATTTTCCGTCGAAATAAATGAAGAAGATGCAAAATTTTTAATTTCACTTTTGGGGCACCCGGCAACTCTTCCTGTCGTATTGCAGTTTTTCTCGAAAGTTCCCTTAAGCCCTAAATATCTGAAGTTTGAAGACGCCGTAACGCTTGTTCAGATAAAAGTCGCAGCAGAGCTGGTGGGGGATTCTCGATTGGCGGCACAAGCGCAGGAAGCGGTCACTCTTACTTTGAACGAAGCTGGAGGAGCCGCTTTGTTTTTAAACAGTTTAAACTATGCCAATTTTTTTCAAACGGAGGCCGAAATTTTAAAAATAGTGGCCGGCGCCAAAGATAAGGACATAGAAAAGATACGGTTCCAAACATTCGGCAAGGAAGGTCTAACCATTTATGATTCGCTGGCTGGAAAAATAAGAAAAGAGTTGAAGCAGACACTACAGGAAGAGGATCAGCCATCAGCGCTAAGAACTCATATAGAAGAAATCCTAGAGACTTCTTTGGATCAAGAAAGTTCCGTTTTTTTGGAAAAACTCCTATCGGATCCCAAAATAACTACCCAAACCAAGCTGCGTTTACAGAATTTGGATCACAGGAGCAGGAGCGTTGACGATGAGAATTTAGTTGGCTACCCAGTCGCTTATCATCTGAGTGATTTCTTGTCGGAGCCAGAAACAAGAATTTACGCGGAAAAAATTCTTGACCATTTAAATCTACAGGATTTAGGGTCCGAGGATCAAGCGGAACTCGATGCTCGAATTCAATTCAAAAAAACTTACCGTGTTTCTCTGGACAGTGCTCGCCAACGGTTGCTGGGTACTGTTTACGATTTCATTGCACTGGCAAATATTGACAGAAGGACCCCTTGGGAGGATTTAAAACGGAAATTAGAGCTCGTGGACGATCCTTTGGCTCGTGTTTATATCAATGGAGGTTTTGGCGTTGGATATCCAGGCGGCCCGGGCTCCTCGGGTGATTCTTTGATGACTAATGAATATTCCGACTATCTTCATAGGCGTCTGGGACTTAGAGGCTTGCAAGAAGATTTATTGGAAATATTCGAAGCGAAGAAAGGTTCTATGCCACGGGATGTTCGCGTCCGCTTTTTGTCGACCTTGGAAAGGGTAAAGAAGGTTTATATGTCATCGATAACCAATGACCCTGTCGCAGTTAAGATTTTTACAGAGGCATTGGAAGAACCCGATTCTCAGCAAACAGCATTAGATTTTTTTGAGGTAAATAGCCGAACCTACGGAGACCTTCCTCTTTGGAGAGAACTGATTAAAACGCAGCTAAAACTCGATGTATCCATATCTAAAGCCAAAAGAGAAGAGAAAGACTTCCTGCCGGTACTTCTTGATATTTTCTCGCGAGAATCCCACTTCATCCGTTCCAAAACGTTGGTCTGGATTGAAAAGGGAGAAGGAGATTTAAGCGAACAGGTATTGCGGCAGCCGGAGGCATTACAGGCTTTTATAGAAGAGTCCGACAGCCCGGATCTGGGAGACAGGGTGAGGGATATTTTCAAAAAAAGAATGGAAAATCCCATAGTGCACCAAGCCATCTTCCGAAAACTTGCTTTGGAGAAGCCCCAGGTACTTGCTTTTTTCGACAGGCGGGAAGTTTTGAATATGTTGGAAGCCGCCCGGGACGCGGTCGCGTATGCTCGCGCTTTAGACTATTTTTTAAAGAACGGCGAACAAAATATGACGGTAGCCGAACAAAGTCTAGATCTTCTTTTACATGCCCTTGGCCATCACCAGGCTGCCAGTGAAGCAGTAGCCGTCCTTTCGGCATTGCCTTTATCGGATCAGAAGTTGCGATTGAGATTAATCGCTGTTTTGATCAACAAGAAAGAACGGGCTATTCAACATCAGGATGAGAGTCTTGTTCAAGCCACGGAGCATTTGTTGGAGGTTTATTTCAACCGGCCGACTGGCCCTGAAGACTTTAAGCGATTCCATGAGACAGAAATTCATCCCGGTATTCGTGCCAAGGCCTTAAAATTTTCAAATTCCGGCGCGCGGCTGGCGGAAGAATTATTTTCAAAGAGTTTTTGGGAGGAGAATT
Organism: uncultured Planctomycetia bacterium; assembly: GCA_964628355.1. GTDB lineage: Bacteria > Omnitrophota > Gorgyraeia > 2-02-FULL-51-18 > 2-02-FULL-51-18 > CAZVNB01. Next base: position 11,603 of record CAZVNB010000037.1, read on the forward strand.
CAAGACAGCGCCAAGAGGCACTGGCGTTGATCGGGCGCGATGAGTCGGCGCAGCTGGTGTATACGGACATGATGAAATTGAGACTTCGAAACGAAGTCTATGGCACGGCCGCATCGGATTATTTTATTTGGAAGACCATTCAGATCGCGCAGCAGAAGGCCGCCCAGAACGCTGCGTATGCGTTTCGGGTGGGACCAAAAAGTGATGAAGTGATCCTGGTGGTTGCGGGCAGCGTCGATGCGCGCGGGCTGGCAGATTCCATCAATGCCGAAATTAAAGATTTTTTTGGACAGCACGTCGGGTTCGCGCGTTTTAAAGCCGCGCTGACCGATGACCAGAAACAAGCGGCTGTTTCCTTCAAAGAAATCAAAAGCATGCAGTCGCTCAGCGGCCTGGCAGAGGACGGAAGCGTCGTTTATTCCGATCATTTTCTTTTTGAGACGGCAAGCGGAGAGTCCAAAGACGCGTTTTTTGCGAGACTGCTCGATAAAATGGGCATTCGAGAGGATCAAGCGGTTTGGACCGCGGTGCTGCCTCCTTTTCTTCCGGCCGGCATTGTCGATAGCCGCGCGGCTGTTTCCTCGGGACAAACGGACCCCGAGAAAATTCTGGCATCCGCGATTGAGTTGGCACAAGTCTATCAGGGCGTCGCGAAAGATCGTGGATTACTCTCCGGCACTGCGCAGATGGTCATCCGACCTTCGCGCACCACAGAGCACCCTCTGTTTTCCGAAATTATAGCTAAGAGCATCGAAGAAGAAAATGCCTTACTGCGCCTGGGCCTTGTTGACACCGCGCCCGCGCGCGATTGGATCGAAAAGGAATATGCTTCGGTCGGGCCGAGTTATTTGCGGGAGGCTTTGCAAGAAGCGATGCGCAAAGACAAGGGTCAGCCAGGCTTTGAGATCATCCGGGGACCGCCCGAAAATTTCTTTTTTCTGAGCTGGGACGGCCACGGCGGCTGGCAACTGACGCTGGTCAAGCAGACCGTAATTGTCAAAGATCCCGCGCTCAAAGCCGCATTTTTTGATCTTCGCGCCGCCTCTCGTCGAGAGGGTGAAAGCGAGTCAAAATTCGGGTTCAAACAACCCAACGATTATTTTGGGCCACTGGGGGGCAACCGCCTCATCAAACTTGTCAATTCCGAGCTTTTAAAAGCATTTCGGCGTGCATCGAGCAAATCCCCGACACTGGATCATGAAACAATCTTCTCGTTTGTCTCCGAAGCCGAGTTTGCCATAAGCCGCAGCACATTGCCCGCGGGCTTCGAGTTGGAAGCGCATGCCATCACAGCTCAAAGCGCCGATTTTGAGAACGAGGCCGGCGCGCCGGAGGTGATCTTAAGCCGCCTGAAGGATTTAAGTGACGCGCGCGCTTCGGCCCAAGAGACAACAATGGACCGGTACCCCTCGGTGTCTCTGCGCGACTATTCGGAGAACAAGTCCCATTGGCCGGCAATCGCCGATGAACGCGCAAAGGCGAAAGCTTACCGTCGCGCGCGCGCGGAAGTGGAACTGCACAAAGCGCACGACAAAATCCTAGGCGCTCGCCTGGCGGAGAACGTCGCTCTTTTAAGCGCGGTAAGGCCGGAAGATAGGCCGCTCATCGAGAAAGTCTTAAAATTGGCCCTAGAATTTCGTGTAAAACAAAACAAACAGAGCAATCAAAGCGATGTGGCTTTGGCATTGCTTCATTGGCTACAGTCCTTGGACATGGCGATCATGCTTGCGCAATGGAAGGCGGCGCCCGAGACCATCGGAGCGGCTTTGCTATATGAATTCTACGATTCCAGGAGCGACCAAAAAAGTTTTCGAAGGATGCTGCAGAGCGCGAACATCGATGCGCCAACCGCTAAACGTATAGTGGATTTGATGGACCATCTGCAGTCGCTGGTGAGAATTAATTTCAGTCCCAATATAAGTGATAGCCGGTCGGTGCCCAATTTCATGAATTTGATCATGCTCAAAGCAGGCGATTACGAGGGGATGATTATGTTTTTTTCGAAGAAAATCGCCGCGTTGAATTTTATCGGCAGTCGTTCCCACGAGGATGAGGTTTACCGTAACCTTCCGGAGGGTCTGCCGCTTGCGGATAAACTTCGAGGATTATCCGAATCCGAAGACAGCGTCAAAAGAATCGAGACGTATCTTGAATTTTTAGTTTATAGCAGCCTGGCGGAAAAAACAGGAGTAAGTACGATTGCGGAGCAAATCCGGTCGACGGCTTTTACGACGCTATTTCCCAATGAAAATGAGTTGATTCAAGCGGAAAAAAAGAAGCTGTTTGCCCCAATGTCCGAGACGAAAGTGAGAGCCTTGCTGAATCAAGAACTCAACTTATTGAGGAAAACACTGGCTAAGGCGGATCTGTCCGGAAAATCGGTTCGAGTCGAGCCGCTGCGTTTTAAGTCCAACGCCCGGATTTGGGAAAAGATGGTCTTCGGCAAAAGAACGAAATCCAGCAGCGTTAAAATTTATGAGCGGCTTAAAGATTTTAACGATATTCTAGCAACTCGAGTGATATCGAACAGCAACGAAGTGACCGGTGTCGTGAATCAGTGGTTAAAGAAATCACATAAAAGTTTCATGGCTATCTTCGACAAAAATAAAACGCCCTTCAGGGTTAACCGTGATTATGAAGGCACGCATATCAATGTAGATATCCAATTAATAAAAAAAGGCCGGCAGAAAAACGTTTCGTCTTTCGAGATTATCATTATGACGCAAAAGGGGTTGGAGAGCTATATTTCCGGCAGCGCTCCGGAATGGATGACTGGAAGCAACGACATCGCGCATTTTAGCACCGTGGTCAATCGCCTTGTCGTTGGCATCCCAAAGCAAAGATTTCGTCGTATTACCCCTTTGACCGGCCAGCCGGCGGTGGATTTTGATAATCAAAAAAGGGGGTTGGCAAACAGGATTTATATTCCTTTTTATCGCGTGGATAGCGGTGAAATTCGTTCGATGCGAGTGATGGAGTTGGCCGAGGGTTCTCTGCCTTTGGATATGGCGGCCATGCTAGACGTCGTAGGGGCGGATTACGAAGGTTTTATCCGCTATTCCGATGTGAATAAAATCAACGCGGAAGCCTTGGCGGATAACCGGCCGCTGGAGAACGGCCAAGCACTGGTTTTAAAGTCTGCGCAAACAGGCGAGCGAAGACAAAAACTTCCGGACAACGAGGCCGTCAAATGGAAGGCCGTGAGATTAAAATTAAAAGCTCTGTTGGCGCAAGACCCGTTGCTGGAAAGCAAAGTCAAAATGCTTAAAACCCACTTGATGTTTGAAAGGAGCCGGCTTAAAAAACCCAAGCAGTACAATAAATGGGTCAAGAGAGGAGAAAGGCAGATTAAAAATTTAGAGAATATTAGTTTAGTCAAAAACTATGCGGAGCATCTGAATGATTTCGCGGCGGATCTGGAGGTTTCGGTGGCGGATTTAAAAGCCGCCGTCGGATCCGGACTGGTCGCGGAGGCTAAATTCGAAACGGCATTCGAAGATTATGTGCGCTTCAAAGGGGAGGTGTTTCCAAGTCTTCCCATTGTTGAAAGGCGTCCGACCAAAGGTGCGCGCCTAGCATCCTCCGTCGCCGGTTTCCAGCAGTTTTATGACTCAAAACTCAATACGACATTGAATCCTGATCCAAAAATGGCTTCAAAAAATCCCGAAACGATGTATTTTTTGCAAAAAACCATCGTGGGGTGGCTCCCAGGTCAAAGGCAAAATCCCGGAATCTTGCCGCTTATGACGGCGGAAGGTGTTTTGCTCATGACTTTTACGGCTAGTTTACCGGGAGTGCAAGTGCAATTCCATTCCAGCGTGGTTGAAAATAAGTCAACCCCTTACCGGCTCTTTTTTTCCAAAGAACAAATGGCAGCTTATAAACAAATCTCCAGTTTATCTTTGTCTCAGCCGCCCATGTTGCCACAAACGGCCGCCTGGCAAACAGGCCAAGAGGCGGCCTCGCTGGCATTCAAAGAAGAAGCCAGGCAAGTGCGCGTATTTTCGTCAGAACTATCCAAACTTTTGTCCGATCATGGCCTGGGCGCTGAAAGCCTGGAGGGGATCATCGAAATAAATCTCGATCGCTTCAATGTCAACGGGGCGCCTGATCCCACGCCGCAATCTCTTGATCGCGGCACGTCGGTCGGGGCTACGGATAGCCCCGTCATCTCCAGGGAAGTTTTTGAAAGCAACGTCAAAATTTTAAAAATTGTTTTGGATCATTTGAAGAACCAGCCGCGTTACG